>UQZC01000014.1 GCA_900545505.1 uncultured Collinsella sp. | reverse complement strand
TTGCGCCGCTGTCCAGGGGGCGGCGGCCGGTGGCGCCCGCCCAGCCTCTGCCCTTTGAGCAGGAGGACATGCCGGTCCGCAACCACGCCATGGAGTGCCGCATCAATGCCGAAACGCCGGACTTTCTGCCGTCATGCGGAACGGTCACCGCGTTGCGTGTGCCGGGTGGTCCGCGCGTGCGCTGGGATTCCGCCATGTTTACCGGTGCGAAAGTTCCGCCGTACTACGACTCCATGCTTGGCAAGCTCATCGTGTGTGCGCCCACGCGTGACGGCGCCATTCGCAAGATGCGCTCGGCCCTGGGCGAGCTCGTGATTGAGGGCGTGAGCGAAAACAGCGAGCTTCAGCTCGACGTGCTGGCAAACGACGAGTTCTTGTCGGGCATGTATCACACCGATCTGATGGGGCATCTCTATGCTGATGAATAGAAAAGCGAAGACGGTCAATGTCCTTGAGGGGCCGATAACCGAGTCGTGCGCCGAGTTTCCCGCGCGCCACGTGTTTATCAAGTGTCCGGAGTGCCGCCGTGTGATCGATGAGACACGCCTACACGACAACCTCGAGGTCTGCCCTCGTTGCGGCAAACACTTTCGCGTGAGCGGTCGCGCGCGCATGCGCATGACGGTCGACGAGGGCACGTTTGAGGAATGGGATGCCAATCTGGCGTCGGAGGACTTCCTCTCGTTTCCCGGCTATGCCGATAAGCTCAAGAGCGTGAGCGAGCGTTCGGGCGAGCGCGATGCCGTTGTGTGCGGCAGGGGCAAAATCTGCGGTTGCGATACGGCGCTCTTCTTTATGGACGCCAACTTTATGATGGGATCGATGGGCTCCGTGGTGGGCGAGAAGATCTGTCGCGCATTTGAGCGTGCGACCGAGCTGGGATTGCCAGTTGTCGGCTTTACCGTTTCGGGCGGTGCGCGCATGCAAGAGGGCGTGACCTCGCTTATGCAGATGGCCAAGATTTCTGCGGCGGTTAGGCGCCACAGCGAGGCGGGCGGCCTGTATATCACGGTGCTCACCGACCCTACGACCGGAGGCGTAACCGCGAGCTTTGCCATGGAGGGCGACATTATCCTAGCCGAGCCCGATGCCCTGACGGCATTTGCCGGCCCGCGCGTGATCGAGCAGAACATGCACAAGCGCCTACCCAAGGGATTCCAGCGCTCCGAGTTTTTGCTGGAGCACGGCTTTTGCGATGCCGTTGTTCCGCGTGGCGAGATTGCGCTCACGGTAGGCGAGCTGCTGGCGCTGCACGAAGGGCATGCGCCCGGCCTGGGGGCACCGCATGAGATCGTGCATACGGGCCGCCGCGGCAAAAAGCTGGGACACTTGTTCAAACGCTCGATGGCACCAAAAACCGCGCTCGAGATTGTCAAGCAGACCCGCTCGGCAGATCGCGCCACGGCGGGTGAGATGATCTCGCTGGGCCTGGATGGATTTGTGGAGCTGCACGGCGACCGTTACTTTGGCGATGACGCCGCTGTGGTGGCTGGCATTGGCTGGAAAGACGGGCGCCCCGTAACGGTCATCGCCATCGAGCGCGGTACCACGACCAAAGAGCGTATGCGCCGCAACTTTGGCATGGCGCATCCCGAGGGCTACCGCAAAGCACGTCGCCTTATGCGCCAGGCCGAAAAGTTTGGTCGACCGGTTCTGTGCCTGGTCGATACTTCGGGCGCGTTTTGCGGCATCGGTGCCGAGGAGCGCGGCCAGGGCGAGGCGATTGCCCAGAATCTCATGGAGATGAGCGGCCTTAAGACGCCGATTGTCTCGGTGGTGACAGGCGAAGGCGGCTCTGGTGGCGCGCTGGCGCTGTCCGTGGCCGACCGCATCCTGATGCTCTCGAGCTCGGCCTACTCGGTCGTGAGCCCCGAAGCCTGTGCGTCGATCCTGTGGAAGGATACCGAGCGCGCGAATGAGGCCGCCGAGGCGCTTAAGCTCACAGCCCCCGATCTGTTGGCGCTCGGCATCATCGACGGCATTGTTGACGATAGGGGCCTGTCGCATGAGGAGATCGCTGGTGCCGTCATGTCCTCGGCATTTGATGCCTTCGATACGCTTGGGCGGCTCGACGACGCGACCCTCACAAACCTCCGCTACGAAAAGTACCGCGCAATCGGTCGGTACCGCACGATGTGACAAAGGGACAGCCCGCATGTCACATTGGGAAAGGCGTTCCATGTCACAAGTTTCTAACACCACGTTTGCAATGACGGTTTCGTCAAATGCCATGGCCGTGGTGGACTATCTGTCCAAAAGCATGATGTCGGCGTTGCCGTTTATTGTCTGCGCTGCGTTGTTCCGCACTGTCGCCGTCATTATGGGCGAAGGCATGCTGGGCCTGTGGCCTGCCGATTCCGAAATCTATCGCCTGTTTTACAGTTGGCTCTATAACGCCGGCTACTACTTTTTGCCCATTTATCTTGGTTGGGCGGCCGCCCGCCAGCTCGGTTGCTCGGAGCAGCTGGGCATGATGCTGGGCGGCGTATTGATTGCGCCCGATCTGCTTAAGCTCGTCGATGCCGCATCGACGACGGGGGCAGCGATGACTTCCGTGTATGGCCTGCTTCCCGCTCCGGTTAACGATTACACGACGACTGTTATTCCGGTTCTCATCTCGGTGCCCGTGCTCTGGCGAGTGGAGTGTTTCTTTCAGCGCGTTATCCCTAAGGCCGTGGCGTTTTCGTTCGTTCCGTTTGCAACCATGCTCGTCATGGTTCCGGTTTCGCTGTGCATTGCGGCGCCGGCGGGCAGCTATCTGGGCATGCTGTTGGGACAGCTTATGTTTATGCTTGGCAATTCCGGTGGCATCGTGTCGCTGCTCACGCTCATGGGGCTTGCCGCGGGCTGGGAGTTCCTTAAGATCGCGGGTGTCAGCAACGTTGTCCTATCGCTCGCCTATGCGCAGTTTATGAGTGTGGGAACGGATTCGTGCATCCTGATCGCCGCGACGATGGCAACGTTCGCCGTTTGGGGCATGCCCTTTGGCGCGTCGCTCCGCGTTGCGGATAAGGACGAGAAGGCGCTCATGCTGGGCTATTCGATCTCGGGCGTGCTTGGCGGCGTAAGCGAGCCGGCGCTGTACGGTTGCGGCTTTAAATATGGCAGGTGCCTGACGTGTATGGCCATTGGCGGTGCCGTTGGAGGCCTTGTTGCGGCCGTGGGCCACGTTACGGCCTATACCATCGGCATGACGAATGTCCTCATGGTCATTGGCTTTGCCACGGGTGGCATCTCGAACCTGCTGTGGTGCTGCGCCGCCGGCGGCACGGCATTTGCGGTGTCTGCGGCGCTGAGCTACTGCTTTGGCGTGATGCCGGCAAAGGGGCAGACGGCAGAAGACGGAGCCGATTTGCCCGAAACCTCGAAGAACGTGGCTGAGGCAAGCGCATAAATCGATCGACAAGGGGACAGTCCCGCATGTCACATTCCAAGGTCGTGGCCCGTGTGGGTTGCGGCCTTTTTGTATCTGGGGGACAAAGTGGCTACACTACAATCCGTTTGAGCAATAGATATATAGGTAGTACCGTGGGGGCGGATGTAGATGGTCGAGTGGATTGTTCGTCGTGCGCAGGGCGACCGTGCGCGCGTGGGCACGTTGACGGGTGTGGTGTGTATTGTCGCCAATGTGGCACTATGCGCTGCGAAGGGCGCAATTGGCGTGCTGTCGGGATCGGTTTCGATCGTGGCGGATGCCATGAACAACCTGTCCGATGCCAGCTCGAATATCGTGAGCGTGCTGGGCTTTAAGCTGGCGAGCAAGCCGGCCGACCCCGAACATCCTTACGGCCACGGTCGCTACGAGTATCTCTCGGGATTGGTCGTGGCGGCACTCGTGCTGCTGATTGGCCTTGAGCTTATCAAGTCCTCGGTTGAGCGCGTCATCCACCCCGAGCCTGTCGAGTTCTCGCTTGCCCTGGTGGCAGTCCTTGCGCTTTCGATGGTCGTAAAGCTCTGGATGGCGGCCCTCAACCAAAAACTCGGCGATCGCATTGAGTCCGAGACGCTGCATGCGACCGCGCAAGATTCCAAGAACGATGTTCTTGCCACAGGCGCCGTGTTAGCGTGCGCAATTGTTTCGCAGGTGACGCACATCAATCTTGACGCATGGGTCGGCCTTGCCGTTGGCGCCTATATTGGCTGGAGCGGTTTTGAACTCATCCAGGATACGGTGAGCCCGCTTTTGGGTCAGTCGCCCGATCCTAAGCTGGTCAAGCACATTCGAGACAAGATCATGAGCTATCCCGGCGTTTTGGGCGTTCACGATTTGATGGTTCACGACTACGGCCCGGGCAGGAAGTTTGCAAGTGCGCATGCCGAGATGGCGGCCGAGGCCAGCCCGCTGGAAAGTCACGACACGCTCGATAACATCGAGCAGGCGTTTAGGAACGAGGACGGCATGATCGTCACGCTCCATTACGATCCCATCGTGACCGACGATCCCAAGGTGGCAAGCATGCGTTTGCGCATTAACGCCATGGCTCAACAAATCGATAGCCGCCTTTCGATTCATGACCTGCGCTGTGTGCCGGGTCCTACGCACACCAACGTGATCTTTGACTGCGTGCGTCCCTCGGATCTGCAGATGAGTGCCGAAGACGTAAAGCACGAGCTGGCACAACGGGTCGAATCGGAATATCCCAAGTCGATTGCCAAGATTACGATCGACGAAGACTACGTAGGCCATACCCACGAGTAAGGCCACGCCGATAAAGCAACTGATGCAGAAGGGGAGAGCATGAAGCGCCTATACCTACTCCGCCACGGCCAGACGGAATTCAACGTCAAAAAGCTCGTCCAAGGTCGCTGCGATTCACCGTTGACCGATCTGGGCCGCAAACAAGCGGGAATGGCAGCCGCATGGCTCAAGGCCCACGGCGTCGTCCCCGACAAAGTGGCCTCTTCGCCCTTAGGCCGAGCCATGGACACTGCTCAGCTCGTCGCTACCGAACTCCTCGGCCCGGACGCAGCAGTCGAGCCCTGCGAAGGCATCATCGAGCGCTGCTACGGCACCTTCGAAGAAGGCCCGCACGACGCGCTACCCACCGACGTCTGGGATCCGGGCGAGGACCTGGTCCCCTTCGGAGGAGAAGGAAGCCAAGCGCTGCAAGAACGCATGTTAGGCACCCTCACCAATCTCATGGGCTCCGAGGGCATCGAAACCCTCCTAGCAGTAAGCCACGGCAGCGCCAGCCGCCAATTCATCAAGGCTGCAGCCCCAGAGGGCTTCGAGCTCCCAGCAAAACTCCCCAACTGCGCCATCATGATCTTCGATTTCGATGAGGCAAAGCCACAAGCAGAAGGCGAACCGTCCCAATGCAAGTTCACCCTCCAGCAAATAGTGGACCCCCAACAAAGTCATTAGCCTGAGCGAGCAAGGTTTAGCAGACATCAACGTGGCGTTCCCAGCGTGCGGCGGAGGGGGCGGGCCTGAGACATATTAAGGTTGTCGCGAGTTCCGCACGAACAGGAGAGCACTTAATGTGCTCTCCGTCGTGAGCAGGACTGTAGAGCAGCAACCTTAATATGTCTCAGGCCCGCCCCCTCCGCCGCACGCTGGGAACGTGCCACGCACTTTACCTGCGTAAACAATGTGAGTGAAATATGAATCTCGATGGATACGCCCGCAGCCGTGTATACTAAACAGCTGTGTGAAACCAGGGGAGTATTCTGGCTGGACAAAATGCCTGCTTAATAGGGTTGTCAGGTAGTCCGGGCGAAATACAAGGCTGGGGAGCACGTCGTGTAAGTAGTGGTCCTCTAGGGGCGTACGCTCGGTGGTGTACGCATTGTCCCAAGACCACGCGAGAGTTGGGATCATATCTTGATCAGCATGATTCTCGGCCGCAAGATTGGCATGACCCAGGTTTGGGACGAGGACGACAACGTCGTTCCCGTCACGGTCATCCAGGCTGGCCCCTGCGCTGTCTCGCAGGTTAAAACTCAGGCAACCGACGGCTATGACGCCGTCCAGATCGGTTTCGGCGACATCAAGGCCAAGAACGTGAACAAGCCCATGGCTGGTCACTTCGCCAAGGCTGGCGTCGAGCCTGTCCGCTTCCTTCGTGAGGTCCGCGTCGAGAACGGCGAGGAGCACAAGGTCGGCGAGGTCGTCACCGTCGCTGATTTCGCTGATGTCGAGAAGGTCGACGTCATCGGTACCTCCAAGGGTAAGGGCTTCCAGGGTCGCATCAAGCGCTGGGGTCAGCGCCGCGGTCCTATGACGCATGGTTCTCACTTCCAGCGTCACCCCGGTTCTATCGGTCAGTGCGCCTATCCTGCGCGCGTCCTCAAGGGCGTCAAGATGGCCGGTCACATGGGTAACGAGCGCGTTACCGTCAAGAACCTTTCCGTTGTCCGCATCGATGCCGAGCAGAACCTCATCTTGGTCAAGGGCGCTGTCCCGGGTGCCAAGAATGGTCTCGTCGCCATCCGTATGGCCTAAGGGCCCAGCCCATTTAGCCCAGCGTCATACCAAGGAGAACACTTAAATGGCAAAGTTTGAAGTAAAGAACAGCGAGGGCAAGAAGGTCGCCGAGGCCGAGCTCGCCGCTGAGGTGTACGGCATCGAGCCGAACATCCACGTTATGCACCACATCGTCAAGTGCCAGATGGCCTCTTGGCGTCAGGGCACCCAGTCCGCTAAGGGCCGCTCTGAGGTTTCCGGTGGCGGCAAGAAGCCTTGGCGTCAGAAGGGCACCGGCCGTGCCCGCCAGGGTTCCATCCGTGCTGCCCAGTGGCGTCACGGTGGCGTTGTCTTCGCCCCCAAGCCCCGTTCCTACGCTAAGCGTATGAACAACAAGGAGGTCAAGCTGGCTATGCGCTCCGCGCTGTCCGCCAAGCTGGCCGATGGCGAGCTCGTGCTCGTCGACGACTACGGCTTCGAGAAGCCTTCCACCAAGGCTGCCGTTGCCATGCTCAAGGCTCTCGGCCTTGAGGGCAAGCGTCTGACCATCATCGTTCGCGATGAGGACGTCAACGCCTACCTGTCGTTCCGCAACATTCCCAAGACGTTCATCATCACTGCCGACGAGGCCAACACCTACGATCTCGTCAACAACAACGCCGTGCTGATGCCCGCCGACATCGCCGCTCACTTCGGGGAGGTGCTTGCATAAATGACCGCCCACGAGATCATCATCCGTCCGATCGTGTCCGAGCGTTCCTTCTCCGGCATGGAGCTGAACAAGTACACGTTCGAGGTCGCCAAGGATGCTAACAAGTATCAGATCAAGGACGCTGTCGAGGAGATCTTCGGCGTCAAGGTCGTTCGCGTGAACACCCTGACGGTCAAGCCCAAGACCAAGCGCGTGCGCTATGTCGCCGGCAAGACCCGTTCTTGGAAGAAGGCCATCGTCACGCTGGCCGAGGGCGACACCATCGAGGTCTTTGGCAACCAGGCCTAAGACTCGCTGCTGTTGAGTGAGCTCATGCCTCCCAAATAGGGGAGGCGAGAGCTCAAGGTTTTGGGCGTATTAAATGGACACGCCCGGAACCGTGTATACGTCCGGTGTCATCGCACCCGAGGCAGAACCTCGAATCCCTGTCTGCGATGGCTAACGGATTCCTATTGAAAGGGATTGTAATGGCTGTAAAGCACCTTAAGCCGACCTCCGCTGGTAGGCGTTGGCAGACGATCTCCGACTTCTCCGAGATCACCTGCACCAAGCCCGAGAAGTCTCTTCTCGAGCCCCTGCCCAAGAAGGCCGGTCGTAACAACAACGGCCGCATCACCACCCGCCACCAGGGCGGCGGCGTGAAGCGTCGTTACCGCGTGATCGACTTCAAGCGCAACAAGGACGGCGTGCCCGCCAAGGTTGCCACGATCGAGTACGATCCGAACCGTTCCGCTCGCATCGCTCTGCTGCACTACGCTGACGGTGAGAAGCGCTACATCCTGGCCCCCAAGGGCCTCGAGGTCGGTCAGACCATCATGTCCGGTTCTGACGCCGACATCAAGCCGGGCAACGCTCTGCCCCTCGCCGACATCCCCGTCGGTACGCTCATCCACGCCGTCGAGTTCCAGCCGGGCAAGGGCGCTGCTATCGCCCGTTCCGCCGGTAACTCCTGCCAGCTGATGGGTAAGGAGGGCAAGTACGCTATCGTTCGTATGCCTTCCTCCGAGATGCGCCGCATCCTCGTTACCTGCCGCGCCACCGTCGGTGAGGTCGGCAACGCCGATCACTCCAACATCGTCATCGGCAAGGCCGGCCGTAAGCGCCACATGAACGTGCGCCCGACCGTCCGCGGTACCGTCATGAACCCTGTCGACCACCCGCACGGCGGTGGCGAGGGCAAGAACCACACCTCTGGTCGTCCCTCTGTTACCCCCTGGGGTAAGCCGACGAAGGGCCTTCGTACGCGCAAGAAGAAGAAGGTCTCGAACCAGCACATCATTCGTCGCCGTAAGAAGTAATTTCGGATACCGAGTTTTAGGAGAAAGCACTTATGAGCAGAAGTCTCAAAAAGGGCCCGTTCGTGGAGACTCGCCTTCTCTCGCGTATCACCGCGATGAACGAGGCTGGCAAGAAGGACGTCGTGAAGACTTGGTCCCGCGCGTCCACCATCTTCCCCGAGATGGTTGGTCACACCATCGCCGTCCACGACGGCCGCAAGCATGTGCCCGTGTATGTTACCGAGTCCATGGTTGGTCACAAGCTCGGCGAGTTCGCGCCGACTCGTACGTTCCGTGGCCACAAGGCCAAATAGGGGGTTAACCGTAAATGGCAACTAAGTCTATTGAAACTGAGGCCACCGAGGTTCGCGCCGTCGCTAAGTACGTGCGTGTTTCCCCCAGCAAGGCCCGCCTGGTGGTCGATCTGATCCGCCGCAAGCCTGTCGCTCAGGCCTTCGACATCCTCCACTTCTGCGACCGCGCCGTCGCCGTGGATGTCGAGAAGGTTCTCCGTTCCGCCGTTGCGAACGCCGAGAACAACAACGGTCTGCGTGCCGACAACCTGGTTGTCGCCGCTGCCTATGTTGACGAGGGTCCGACGCTTAAGCGCATCCGTCCCCGCGCCAAGGGTTCCGCTTCTCGCATTCTGAAGCGTACTTCCCACATCACCGTCGTCGTTGCTCCTCGAAAGGAGGCGTAAAGCTGTATGGGTCAGAAAGTCTACCCCACCGGCTTCCGTCTTGGCATTACCGAGAACTGGCGCTCCCGCTGGTTCGCAGAGAAGGATTACGCTAAGACCCTCGGTAACGATCTCGAGATCCGCAAGTACCTCGAGAAGCGTCTTTCCCGCGCAGCTGTCTCCCGCGTCGAGATCGAGCGCGCTGGCGACAAGGTGAAGGTCATCATCCTCACCGCTCGCCCCGGCGTTGTCATCGGTAAGAAGGGTGCCGAGATCGATACCCTCCGCACCGAGCTCGAGAAGGTCGCTGGCGTCTCCAAGGGCCAGCTCTCCGTCGACGTTGTCGAGATTAAGCGCCCCGAGCTCGACGCCAACCTCGTTGCTCAGTCTATCGCCGAGCAGCTCGAGGGCCGCGTTGCCTTCCGTCGCGCTATGCGCAAGGCTGTCCAGTCTGCCCGCAAGGCCGGCGCTAAGGGCATCCGTATCCAGTGCTCCGGTCGTCTCGGCGGTGCCGAGATGGGCCGTCGTGAGTGGTACCGCGAGGGTCGCGTGCCTCTGCACACCCTCCGTGCCAAGATCGACTACGGCACGGCTGTCGCCAGCACCACCATGGGTGCCTGCGGCGTGAAGGTCTGGATCTATCTGGGCGAGAAGCTCCCGGGCCAGCCTGTTCCCAACCCTGCACTCGAGGGCTCTTCCCGTCCTCGTCGTCGTAACTCCGAGAGGAGGGGTCAGTAGTGCTTGCCCCTAAGCGTATTCTTCACCGCAAGGTGCAGCGTGGCTCCATGAAGGGCCAGGCCAAGGGTAATACCGAGCTGCATTTCGGCGAGTTTGGTATCCAGGCTCTCGAGGCCCATTGGATTACCAACCGTCAGATCGAGGCCGCTCGTATTGCCATGACCCGCTACATGAAGCGTGGCGGTCGTGTCTACATCACGATCTTCCCCGATAAGCCCATCACCAAGAAGCCTGCCGAGACTCGCATGGGTTCTGGTAAGGGTAACCCCGAGGAGTGGGTGGCCGTCGTCAAGCCCGGCCGCATCATGTTCGAGGTCAAGGGCGTGCCCGAGGAGGTCGCTCGCGAGGCTCTGCGTCTTGCACAGCACAAGCTTCCCATCAAGACCAAGATTGTTGCTGCTAAGAACGCTGAGCAGCGCATCGAGAAGGAGATGGCTGAGGAGGCCGCTCTCGAGGCCAAGTGGGCTGCTGAGGACGCCGCCGCCGCCAAGGAGGAGAACTAATGAAGCCCGCAGAGATTCGTGAGCTCTCGGACGCTCAGCTCGTTGAGAAGCTGAAGGAAATGCGCGCCGAGCTCTTTAACCTTCGTTTCCAGATGGCCACCAGCCAGCTGGACAATACCGCTCGCGTCAACACCGTGAAGAAGGACATCGCTCGCGTCCTCACGGAGCAGCGCGCCCGTGAGATCGCAGCGGAGAAGTCCGCTGTCGCCGAGTAGGACCTAAGGAGAGAACATGACTGATTCGCGTAACTCGCGTAAGGTCCGTACGGGTGTCGTTACCTCCGTCTCCGGTGCCAAGACCATTGTTGTCACCATCACCGAGCGCAAGCGTCACCCCAAGTACGGCAAGATGATGACCAGCTCCAAGAAGCTGCACGCTCACGACGAGGAGTGCACGGCTGGCGTGGGCGACACTGTCCGCGTTATGGAGACCCGTCCTATGTCCAAGATGAAGCGTTGGCGCCTCATCGAGGTCGTCGAGCGCGCTAAATAAGCAGTCGCTCTTACGACTTGTACGTTTCCGAAGATGTGCGTATGCCTGGTTTGCATACCACAGGCCGTCTAAAGGCTGCGCACCTCTCTTCGGTTCTTAGTTCGGAGGAACATCTACCATGATTCAGATGCAAACCATGCTGAACGTCGCCGACAACTCCGGCGCTCGCAAGATTCGCTGCATCAAGGTGCTTGGCGGTTCCAAGCGTCGTTATGCAGGCATCGGCGATGTGTTCATCGGTGCTGTCCAGGAGGCTACCCCTGGCGCCAACGTCAAGAAGAAGGACGTTGTCCGTTGCGTCGTCGTTCGCACCGTTAAGGAGATCCGCCGCAAGGATGGCTCCTACATTCGCTTTGATGAGAACGCCTGCGTTGTCATCAACAACGATGGTTCGCCCGTCGGCACCCGTATCTTCGGGCCTGTCGCTCGCGAGCTTCGTGACAAGAAGTACATGAAGATCGTCTCGCTCGCTCCCGAGACCCTGTAGTTAGGGGAGATATATGTATATCAAGAAGGGCGATAAGGTCCAGGTTCTCTCTGGTAAGGATCGCGGCAAGCAGGGCGTTGTCCTGCGTGCTCTCCCCGCCGAGAACAAGGTCGTTGTCGAGGGCGTTTCGGTCGTCAAGAAGGCCGTCAAGCCCAACGCTGCCAACCAGCAGGGCGGCATCGTTTCGCAGGAGGCTCCCATCGACGCCTCCAACGTCAATCTCGTTTGCCCCGAGTGCGGTAAGGTTACCCGCGTCGGTCACGAGAAGGACGGCAAGAACAAGCTGCGCGTCTGCAAGAAGTGCGGCCACAAGTTCTAAGCTGCCCGCAACATCAAGTTGCTAGCAAAGGCCCGGATGCCCCACGGCACCCGGGCCTTTTTCTATCCCTACTCATTGGGGACAGACTTAAATGAGTGTTTGCACTCATTGGGGACAGACTTAAATGACTAGTCGTTTGGGACGTTCTTAAACGACTAGCCTATCGGGACAGTCTTTAAATCAATATATCTGGTCATCTGGGATGGGCTTCAACGAAAGCGGCACTTAGGGACTTTCCCTAGGTGCCGGCACATAGGGACGTTCCCCAGGTGCCGGCAGTTTGGGACGGTCCTTTGATGTCTGATGCCCCCAGAGGGGTGAAGTAATACAGCCTGATCCGTCTTTTAGGGCTTTGCTGTTCCGCCCCTTTATGTTTCGCAAGGACTATCGCATGCGCATTTATGCGCATATCATTGCGCGATAATGCGTGTAACGGCGCAAACATGTGCAAATTATGGCAAAATAGTGATTGAAAAGCAAATAGACACGCAAATACAAGCAAATTCGCGCGCATTTGTGCGAATATAGGGCTGTTAGAAATGAAGAACCTTCGATGACTCAGGAGGCACATGATGGCAGATTCTAAACAGGCTCCGCTCGACGCCGAGGCAGCCGCAAAGGCGGCGTTTGCCTCGGTCCAGGATCAGCCGTTCCCCGATGATATCTTTACGGCCCCTGAGCTTTGCTGGGCTGTGATCGGGTGCGGTGTTATCGCCAACCAGATGGCCCAGTCCCTCGCTCTGGCCGGCCGCAAGCTCGCGGGTGTTGCCAACCGTACGCTGTCCAAGGCCCAGGCTTTTGCCGAGCAGTATGGCGTCGAGAAGGTGTACGAGACGGTTGAGGACCTCTACGCCGATCCGGATATCGACGCCGTCTATATCACCACGCCGCACAACACGCATATCACCTACCTGCGAGCCGCTCTGGCAGCTGGCAAGCACGTGCTCTGCGAAAAGGCCATTACCCTCAACTCTGCCGAGCTCGACGAGGCCCGTGCCATCGCCGACGAGCACAACGTGGTCCTTATGGATGCCACCACGGTGCTCCACATGCCGCTGTATCAGGAGCTGCGCCGTCGCATGGATGCGGGCGACTTTGGCCGCATGAACCTCGCCCAGCTCAACTTTGGCAGCTATAAGGAGTACGGCGACCTGACCAACCGCTTCTTCAACCGCAGTCTTGCCGGCGGCGCCATGCTCGACATTGGCGTGTATGCCCTGTCCGTCATGCGCCTGTTTATGGCCAGCCAGCCAGCCGAGGTCGTGTCTCTGGGCAATACCTGCGAGACTGGCGTTGACGTCGCGGGTGGCATTGTCTGCCGCAATGCTGAGCAGCAGCTGGGCGTTGTGAGCCTTACGCTCCACTCCAAGCAGCCCAAGCGCTCGGTCATCAGCTTCGACAAGTGCTATATCGAGGTCAACGAGTACCCGCGCGCCGACCATGCGACCATCGTGTGGACTGCGGACGGGCACCGTGAGGAGGTCCACGCCGGCACCGAGGCATACGCTCTGTGCTACGAGATGGCCGACCTGGAGAAGGCCGTTGCCGGCGATGATTCGAAGCGCGAGCTTCTGGGCTATGCTTCCGATGTTATGGAGCTGATGACCAAGCTCCGTGCCGACTGGGGAGTCGTGTACCCCGAGGAGGAGTAAGCGATGCTTGCGGAAGATAGGCTCAACGCGATCGTGTCGATGGTGCAGCAGGCCGGCTCGGTTACCGTGCCGGAGCTTGCTGAAGCCCTGGGCGTGACGGCGTCCACCATTCGCCGTGACTTGCAAGCGCTCAACCGCGCGCACCGTATTGCCAAGGTACACGGAGGCGCGACAAGTCTGGAGCGCGCGCACGTGACGCGTGACCTGACGATCGGCGAGCGCAGTGATCTCCATAACGATGACAAGGAGCGCATCTGCGCCCGTGCCGCGGCCTTGGTGGAGCCCGAGAGCTTTGTGTATATCGATTCGGGATCGACGACGCTTAAGCTCATCGAGCATCTTCCGCGCCTTGAGGGCGTCACCTATGTGACTGATTCCGTGCTTCACGCTCAGCACCTCGCCTTGCGCGGCATGCGCACCGTTGTGCTTGGCGGCGAGCTCAAGCCCGAGACCGAGGCGCTCGTCGGTCCCGATGCCTTGGCAACTCTGGACCGCTATAACTTCAACTGCGGCTTTTGGGGTTCCAATGGCATCGCCGCCGAGCAAGGTCTCACCACACCGGATATCGAGGAAGCGCAGGTCAAGCGTGTCTCGATGCGCCATACCGCCAAACGCTTCGTAATCTCGGACGCCAGCAAATTTGGCATGGTGGCGCCCGTCAAGTTCGCGGACTTTCGTGATGCAACGATCATCACTGCGGGCGAGGTACCCGCCAAGTACCAGTCGATGGACAACGTCATCACGGTCTAGCGATGGGACAAGGCCAAAACCACCACAAAGGTGCCTGTCCCCATTGTGGTGGTCACTAACGAAAACCGAGTAGTTTTCTCAATAGAAAAGCGGCAACGTCCATTACGGGCATTGCCGCTTTCGTTGTCTACCGGTTTTGTCCAAGTCTGTAACATCTGGGACCGATTTTGCCGAGTTATTGTTACAGATTGAGATTTTCCCTTAAGGGGGATTCGAATGTCTCGATCTGTAACAGATAGACCGGAAAAAGGGTTCTAACTGTTACGGATCGAGACGTTTTGGGATCGCGGCTGAGCCATTGCGGCAAAACCACCACAAAGGTGCCTGTCCCCATTGTGGTGGTTTAGGGCTCCCAGGGGCAGGGGGCTTCGATGTGGATGTGCTCACCGGTTACGGGATGCGTGAAGGACACGCTGTGGGCATGGAGCATGAGGCCGCAAGGACGCGGCGTGCCGTACAGGTCGTCGCCGACCAGGGGGTGATGTTCGCTGGCCAGATGCACGCGGATTTGATGCTTACGGCCGGTGAGCAGCTCGACATCGATATACGAGCGCGTGGGCAGGCCACGACGGCTCTTAAGACGCTTGAGCACCTTCACGCGCGTTTGAGACGGCTTGCCGCTGGCGCCGACGCGCATCTTGCGGCTGTCGTGGCGATTGCGGGCGATGGGCTTGTCGATGAGCTTTTCGTTCCAGTCGATCTTGCCCTCGGCGAGCGCCAGATAGTGCTTTTCGAAAGCGTGGTCGATGACCATCTGGTCAAAGGCGGGCTGCGTCTGCTTGTCGAGCGAGAACAACACCACGCCGGTGGTGTCCCGGTCCAGGCGGTTAAGCGGCTGCATGTCGGTCGCGGCAAAGCCGTCGCCCATCGCCAGCAGCAGGTCGCTGGCGTAGTCGGTGAGCGTGCGCTCGCCGGTGCCGTCGCCGTGGACGATCATGCCGGCGGGCTTGTCGATGGCCATGAGCCAGGCGTCGCAGTAGAGGACTTGAGGTTCTTCGTTCACGTGTAAGCCTTTCGGTTAGCTGATTCCCACAAACATGCAGCCCGAGGTCGCCCCGCGCAGGCGGGCGGCGGGCTTGCGGCCGGCATGCGCTGCTTCGACGGCACGACGGACGCGGGCGACGGCACGATCCACCTCATCCGCCTCGAGCAGCGTTCCGTCCACCATGAGACGACGCACGCCGGCGTCGAGCAGCTGAGGAACCTGCGGCGTAAGGTCGATGGGATAAGCATCGTACAGGCGAGAGCGGCCGTGGATGTCGGTGCGAACGGGCATGACCTTTCCGTCGATATTCTTGAGCGAGAGCTTGCGGGCACGCAGGCGGCAGTTGGCGCAATCGTGGATGCAGCCGTTGGCAACCTGCAGAATGCAGTGTTCGCTCGTCATAACGCGCGGACGGCCGAAAACGGTGATGCCCAGAGCCGCGGGCGCGGCGGCGCCGAGCGAGGCAATCTCGTCGAGCGTGATCTCGGGCGAGACCCAAAATGCGCCGGCTCCGCGCTCGGCAAGCGCCTCCATGCAGGGTATGTTGTGCACCGGCAGGCAAGAGCGAATCTCGGCCGTGGCGCCGGCATGCGCGGCTACGGCGAGCTCGGAGATATTGCCGACGGCGACGGTGGCTCCGGCATTGATCCAAGGATCGACGCGCTCGTGGTCGACGTCGCGGCAGACCTCGTCGAGTACGGGCACGATACCCTGCTCAACTGCATCGGCAGGGGAGAGTCCGACAGCCTCGAGCGCGTCGGTGGTCATATAGATGCGCGCGGCGCCCTCGGCGCGAGCCGCCTCGACGGCTTCGAGCGTGGTGACGGCGGCGCAGATCTGCGGCTCATCGCGGTAATGCTCGGGCATGGCGCGCGTACATTTGTCGAGCAACGGAATCTCGAGCGTTTTCGCGCGCTCACCATACGGTGCCAGAATGGCCTCCTCGAGCGCCTTGCAGGCGGCAGCGCGCACCTTGTGCACAGCGGAGAACCCCATGCCGCAGCCCTCATCGAGCGTCACATCAAAGCTCGCAGCCTCAAAGGGCGAGGAGCCCATGCGGCCCACATGCTCAACCAGGTCTGCCGCCTCGACGGCGCAGGTCTTGCCGGCCGCGACGGTGAAGCCAGTGGCGGTGGCCGTAAGCGATGGGTCGTCGCAGCAAGTAAGCGTGACGGCAAACGGTTCACCCAAACGTGCCACGACGGTTACATCCACGGCGCGGCGGCGCAGCACATCGCGTTTGAGCGCGGCGCCGGCGGCATCGATGGCGCGCTGGCTGCGGATGACGCGCACGCGGCAGCCCCCGG
>UQZC01000013.1 GCA_900545505.1 uncultured Collinsella sp. | reverse complement strand
GACCGGCACTACCGACGACCTGTCCGAAGGCGTGCCCTCGGGCCACTGCGTGGCGTTGCCATGCGCGCGCATAAAGGCGCGGGCCGCGTCATAGATAGCCATGACAGCGGGAATGTCGGTATCGAGGGTTTTTCTGATCATCACGCGGCGACCTCACGTTTATTGGTATCACTTTGACTGAGCAATGATACCAACGTTTTGAGAAGGGCGCGAAGCAGATGGGAAGCAAAAAGCGAGCCGCCTGGTCAAAGGCCAAAAGCGGGTTTTTGGGCGCTGCTACCGGCGGCGATATGAGCGACCTGTTTGCACGCGAGGACGAGCGCCGCGACGCCCTGGATGCCGAGCGCGATGAGGCCTGGCGCTACAAGTCGTGCGAACGCAAAAACCGTTACGACACGCGCGCCGAGGCCGAGGCCGTTATGGCCGAATGCGAAAACCGCGGGCGGCGTGGTTTGGCCTGCTACAAATGCGAATACTGCGGCGGATGGCACCTGACGTCGCACCCTTGGAAATAGACCCCGCATCGGCACGGCACTGACGGAGCGCCAGCCATCGCACGCAAGCTACGGGCGCGGCGGCACCAAAACGTCGTAGCGAACGGCCTTGCCCGCAAGTTGATAGCTCGGCTTAACGCCGGCAAGCAGTGGCCCCTTCACCGGCCGCTTGATAACGACCTTGCGCGGATGCACCGCAAGCGCGGCTTCGACCAACGTCTCCTCATCGGCGCACGGCTGTTCCAGATGATGCAAGAGTTGGAACTTCTTTTTAACCGCCGCGCTCTTGGTGCGCTCGGGAAACATGGGGTCCAGATACACCACGTCGGGAGCGGTGAGCTCGCCCCGCCCGATCAGCTCAGCTGTATGGCGAAGGCCGGCAATGCTGTCCTCGCCCGCATGTAAGCGCATGCGCGACACGGCAGCCGCAAGCGCCGGATCATCTGCCGCGCGATCCAAGGCGTCCTTGAGGAGCGCCGCAATCACGCAATCCTGCTCATACAGATCGACGGCAAAGCCCGCAGCAGCCAGCAGTAGCGAATCTTCGCCAAAGCCTGCCGTGGCGTCAATCGCCCACGGTTGCTCGATGCCCTTTGTGCGCGCAGCCTTTACCAACAGCTCTTGCTGCAGACGGCCCTGCTTGAGTCGCGGCAGCATGCGGCCAAAATCGGCGCGCAGCTCCATCGTGCCGTCGGTGAGCGTGAGGCCCTCGGGCTTCCCGATCAGCTCAAGCCCCGCGGCCCGAGCAACAGATAAGGGATCGACGACGCCCATGGACACTCCTTAACAAGCAAAACGAATACGCAGGGCACCGTTTATGTCGGCACCCAACCGTCCGCTATTGTCCCACATGCGACATGGCCCACAGCATCCCAATGCAAAGCACCGCCATCAATCCCGTGCACACAGCAGCGATCACGGAATCACCCATGCGCCTTCCCAACGACCGCGGCTCACGCACTTGCCCTGCTCCGTACATCATGGCTCCTCCTTGAGACCAGCTCCTTGTTACGGCCTCATCATCTCAGCGCCGCACATGAGCCGCCATCGATTTGGCTTACGTCCAGCTTTCCTTTTTGAAAGGTTGGACCGTACAGGCAAGAGACGCTTTCAAACGCATGCATCGCCCCGTTGAACTACAATGTGCTTCACGATATGTGCCACAACCTGGGTGCGACTGATTCTCCGCGCCCGCATCGAAAGGACCAGCCATGAGCAACGCCTGCAAATTACTCAAAATCCTATCGTTCTTCTTCTTTGTCGTCGGCATTCTAAGCGCAGGCATGGGTGCTACAGCGCTCTTTGCGGGCAGCGCGGCAGGCGATATCACGGGTACCATGATCGTTTCTTGCATCGTCGTCATCGTATTGGGCGTCGTCGAAATTGTGACCGCCGTCTTTGGCATCCGCGCGGCAAATAATCCCGCCAAGGCTGGCGTTGTCTGGATTTGGTCCATCGTCTGCCTAGCATGTTCGGTCATCAGCCTGCTTCTCTCCCTGCCCCTCTTGGGTGGGACCGGCTCAAGCATCCCCGATTTTAGCGGCCTGATTGTCAGCATTATCTACTTTGTAGTCGCCAACCGCGTCAAGAAAGAGGGCATGGACCGTTTGAGCTAAACCGCATCCGTGTCAATCGCTCAGCGACTCTGGTATATACGCCAATAAAAAGGGCCGATCGCGTAGCAACGCGGTCGGCCCTTTACGTTTGCCCAGATAGAACCTACCAAAATAAACCTGTCCCTATTTGGCAGGTTGTTAGCTGTGACGGTACTCGGCGATGATGAAGTCGATATCGGTTTGAAGGGTGTCCAAATTTGCCAGGCGCTCTTTGTCGGCAGGGCGTGTGCGGTAGTAGTACGGCGTCATCTGGAACACCGCCTCGATGTCGTCCTGGGTCTGAAGCGTAATATTCGCAGACACCCGCTGCGTTCCGACCAACTCGAGCTCGGTGGTCTGCGGCAGCTTCTCGTCGTTAAGGTACGGCGTATCGTAAAGCACTTCCTTGAGCCCAAACAGATGACGGGCACCCGGCACCACGGTATAGAGCGAGCCCTCGGGCGCCAGCACGCGGGCAAACTCACGCTCGTTAAAGGGAGCGAAGAGCTCGGCCACCATATCGAAGGCGCCATCGGCCACGGGGATATCCTTCATGTTGGCCACAAAATAGGTCGCATCGCCGCGCTTGGCGGCAAGGCGCACCATCTCTTTGCCCAGGTCGAAACCATAAGCATCCACGCCCGGCACCGCGCCCATGGCACTGGTGTAATAGCCCTCGCCACAGCAAATATCGAGCAACGTCATGGGGCCGTTCGTAGACGCAGCGCGCCCAGACACCTGCTTGCGCACCAGCTCGACCATCGCATCGCGCAATGGCGCGTAGTATCCACGGTTCAGAAAGTCACGACGGCTGCGCGCCTGCGACTTGCGATCGCCCATGGAGTCGCCGCTCTTGGATGAGCGCAGCAGATATAGATAGCCCTCGCGCGCACGGTCAAACCGGTGTCCGCCCGCACATGCAGCACCACGCTCGTCATCCACCAGTGACTCATGGCAAACGGGACACAACAACATGGCTACTCCTTAGCGCGAACAACACAACGCCCACTATTGTCGCACGCCTTCCCCACCTAGTCATTGGGGACGTTCTTGAATGACTAGTCGTTTAAGAACGCCCCCAACGACTAGTCGATTAGGAGTATCATCGTCTGCGCAAATAAGCACGATATAGCATGTTAGAGATTGAGAGCGTATGGCTGATACCGTATCTAAGCACATTGACATGACCACCGGCTCGCTGTGGCGCAATATTCCCCTGTTCGCCTTCCCCGTGGCCGCCACGAGCATCTTGGAGCAGCTGTCGAACCTCATCGCCACGGTCATTATCGGTAACTTCTCGGGCGACCAGGGAACCCTCGCCATGGCGGCGGTCGGCTCCAATGTTCCGCTTACCAGTCTTATGCTCAACCTGTTTATTGGCATGTCGCTTGGCTCCAACGTGGTCATCGCCAACGCTATCGGCCGCAACGATCAGAACATGGTCAAACGCGCCGTCCATACCTCGATTTTAATGGCGCTCGTGGGCTTTGTCGTCATCGCGCTGGGCGAGATCTTTGCCGAGCCCATGCTCGCCGCCCTCAACGTTCCCTCCGAAACCATGCCGCTCGCTTCGCTCTACCTGCGCGTCTTTTTGCTGAGCATGCCCTCGATCTTGCTCTACAACTTTGAGGCCGCGATCTTCCGCTCCGTCGGCATCACTCGCATGCCGCTGCAGGCGCTTGCCGTGTCCACCGTCCTCAACATTGGCCTGGATCTCATCTTTGTCCCTGTGCTCCACTGGGGTGTCGCGGGCGTCGCCATCGCCACCGCCATCGCCTACACCGTCAGCGCCGCCACGCTCTTTATCCGCCTGCTCAAGACCAACTCCGTCGTCCGCGTCACCCCACGCGACCTGGCTATCGACACCGTCGCCCTCAAGCGCATCGTCAAGATCGGCCTGCCCGCCGGCATCCAAAGCGCCGTCTTTGCCGTAGCCAACATCATCATCCAGTCCGCCATTAACAGCCTGGGCACCGAGGTCATGGCGGCATCGAGCGCCGCCATGAGCCTGGAGTACGTATGCTACAACCTGCTCAACAGCTTTAGCCAGGCTTGCACCACCTTTGTGGGACAAAACCACGGTGCCCGCCAAATCGACCGCTGCACCAAAACGCTCAAGGTCTGCCTGGTCGAAGGCGGTATCGTTGCACTCACCACGATCATCGTTATTGTCGGCCTGGGGCGCGAGATCTTGTCGCTCTTTAACAGCGATCCCAACATCGTCTCGATCGGCTATATCCGCGTATGTTCGATCTTCCCGGCGTACGCCTTTAGCATGTTCTACGAAAACATGTCCGGCTAC
Source organism: uncultured Collinsella sp. (assembly GCA_900545505.1). GTDB lineage: Bacteria > Actinomycetota > Coriobacteriia > Coriobacteriales > Coriobacteriaceae > Collinsella. Next base: position 12,155 of record UQZC01000013.1, on the reverse strand, counting down.
CTGCGCGGCTTTGGTATCTCGCTCACGCCCGCCCTCATCACCATGATCTGCGTCTGCGGCATCCGCTTCTATTGGGTGTTCTGCGTGTTCCCGCACTTCCGCACCTTTGCGAACATCATGATGGTCTACCCCATCAGCCTGGGCACCACGGCGTTCTTTATGGTCGTGGCGGTGCTACTCTGCCACCCGGCACGCACCTATCGTGTCACCCAAGCCAAAGCGACAGCCTGCTAAACACCGCACTCAACGCCGCGCCAGTCATTAATTGACAATATGAGAGCTCATATAGTCGATAAAGCGCCTCGTGGCGATGGGCATGGTGTCCCAGCTGCGCCAGGCCGCCACTACGTCGCGCGAGGGGGCGTGCACGATGGGACGTACGCGAATATCGGCACGCATGCCCTCCACAGTACGACGGTAGAGCATGCTCACGCCTAGGCCCTCCTCCACCATCGCCATGATGGTGTAGTCGTCGGTAACCTCGCTCGTCACGTGCGGCGACAGGCCATGCGCCGCGAATGCATCGAGCACCAGGCTCTGTTCGCCCTCATCCAGCAGCACAAACGGCTCGGACGCCAGATCGGCGAGCGTCACCTTTTCCTTTGCCGTCAGCGGATGCGCGGCCGGCAACAATGCTACCAACTCGTCGTGATAGACCACGCGCTTCTCGAGCCCCGCGGTAAAACCGCGTGCCGTAAAGCAAAAATCAACCACGCCATCGTGCACCCACTGGGCGTTGCGCGTGTAATCGCCCTGCTTGAGAGTAAAGTGCACGCCCGGGTGCAGGGCTCCAAAGTCGCGAATCACGCGCGGCAGCACGGTTCGACTCACGTTGGTAAACGTCGCGATGCGAATATCAGTCGACGAAAGTCCCAGCAGCTCCTGGCGCTTGCCCTCGAGCTCGGCCTCGGCGGTCACAATCTGGCGCAGGTACGGCAGATATTGTTTACCGTCGCGCGTAAGCGAAACACCCTGCTTACCGCGCTCGATAAGCGTGGTGCCCAGCTCGCGCTCGAGCGCCTTGACGGCCTGGCTCACCGCGCTTTGCGTATAGCCCAGCTCGTCCGCCGCGCCCTTAAGACTGCCGCGATCGACCACCATACACACAATCTGATACCGCGATGCCATCGTGCCTCCACATCAATGCAGCCGTAAAACGTTTTGCCAGGGCTTTTTCTGCCTACATTAGTATTTCTTAATCATACTGAAGATACATTCGCTTTACTACATCCACATCTGAGAGCAGAATCCTTTTTGCGAAACCGTTCTGTAACAAAAGGAGTCCCATGGATCGCAAAAAAGCAATCGCGCTCTCATTTTCCGTTCCCGTCGCATGGGGCTTTTCGTATCCCCTCATGAAGATCGGCATGGACAGCATGAACGCCACGAGCATCGTCGCGCTACGCTGCATCATCGCCTTTGTGGTCTGCCTGTTGCTCTTCCACAAGCACGCGTTGCGCATCAACCGCGATCTTATGGTCCGTGCCGCCATCATCGGCGCCATTATGGCAACCGAGCTCACCTGCATGTGCCTGGGCTCCAGCCTTACCTCTGCCTCCACTGCCGGCTTTTTGCAGAGCCTGACGGTCGTGATCGTACCGTTTGCCAACGCCGCCCTGCTGCGTCGCGCCCCCGAGCGCAAAGTGCTCATCGGCACCGCCATCGTCACCTGCGGTATGTTGCTGCTCTCGGGTGCCGACTTTACCAGCCTGAATCCCGGCGCGATCATCATGCTGCCCTCGGCTTTTATCTATGCCAGCCACATTATCGTGGCCAAGCGCTTTGTCGAAGAAGTCGATCCGCTGTCCCTGGGCGTTTGGCAGCTGGGCTTTGGCGGCCTGTTCTCGGGCATTGCCGCATGCGTCTTTGGCGGTTTCACACTTCCCAGTACGCCCAGCGAGATCGTGATCGTCGTTGCCCTCGCGCTCATCTGCTCTGCCTACGGCTTTATCACCCAGACGCTCGTGCAGCCCCACGTGCCCGCCGAGACCACCGGCTTTGCCTTCTCGCTCGAGCCGGTCTGCTCCGCCGTCTTCTCGTTCTTCCTGGTCGGCGAGGTCCTGAGCCCCATCGCCTTCTTTGGCGCCGCCCTCATCCTCACCGGCGTCATGGTAGCAACCGTCGAGCTTCCGCGCCTCCGCGCGCATGGACAGGCTCGCATGGCAGGAGCGCCCGAGCACGTCTCGTAGACCCCACTCCTTATGCAGTCGCGGCATAAAGGCAACCGGTGCGCCTTTACAATAGATGCCAACAGAGCATCTGACGTAAAGGAGCCCCATGGACGCCGCGACCCGCGACCGCAACATAGCAACTTGGTTGGGCGATGCGCCGCAGCCGGTACGTGACACTACGAACCAGCTGCTCGAGCGCATCGCCCTTTTGCGTGCCGAGCAAACTATCTACCCGGCACAAGACGACATCCTCAATGCCCTCGCCTACACGCCGGCCGACCAGGTCAAGGCTGTCATCTTGGGTCAAGACCCCTATCACGGACCCAACCAGGCAATGGGGCTGTCGTTTTCGGTCCCCGCGACGCAAACCAAGTTGCCGCCGAGTCTGCGCAACATCTATAAAGAACTCAATGCCGATCTGGGCTGCCCCATTCCCGCCACGGGAGATCTAACGCCATGGGCACAACAGGGCGTCCTGCTCCTCAACACCACGCTCACCGTGCGCGAACATGCCGCGAACTCGCACGCCAAACTGGGCTGGAGCACGCTCACCGACTACGTTATCGAGCGCTGCTGTCAGCTGCCCCAACCGGTAGTTTTTTTGGCATGGGGTCGCTTTGCCCAGCAGATGGTCGAAGGTAAGCTCATCGCAACCGATGCGGGCAAGGCAACCGACAAGTTCTGCCTGGCCTCCACGCACCCCTCGCCGCTTTCGGCCAACCGTGCCACGGCAGAACTCCCCGGCGCACGGTGGTCGCGTCCCTTCTCGGCGGCCAATCGGCTACTCGAACAGCACGGCTCGACCCCCGTCAACTGGACTTGCCTCGGCTAAAAATCGATACATCAAAAACGCGCCCGACGGCTTTCCATCGGGCGCGTTTCCTATTCAGGCCAAATAAATTGTGTGCGGCCGGCCTCGCCGCCATCGATCAGCAGGCTCTGCCCGGTCATAAACCGGTTGGTCACGCCCACAAAGTAGATCCACTCGGCGATTTCTTGGGCGGTGGCCCAGCGCTTAAGCGGCGTGAGCTCCATAATCTGGTTCCACAGGTGTTCGTCTTCCATCACGCAACGGTTAAGCGGCGTGATAACGCCACCCGGGTCCACACTGTTGGCGATGGCCTGCGGCGCCAGGCGGTTTGCAAGGTTCTTGGTGTAGGCGATAACGCCGCCCTTGCTGGCAGCATAGGCGGGAAACTCCGATCCCGTATGTCCGCTCGCCGACCCCACATTGACCACGGATTTGATAGCCGGCGCCGGCTTGGCGGCAAGCCCCTCCCCCACAAAGGCGTAGCGCTCGGTCACGTTGATGGTGCCACACAGGTTGGCGGCGATGTCGTCGGCCGAATCCTGCGTACCGGCAACGTTCACGATCACTTGGGGTTCAAGGTCGCCTGGAAACGAGCCCGGCTCGCGTACATCAACGACCAGATGGCGGTAGCGCTCGTGTTCGATCGCCGCCGGCAAAAGATCAAAGCCAACAACCTCGTGGCCCTCGTCCAAAAAACGCTGCACGCATGCGGCTCCGATACCGCCCGAAGCGCCCGTGATCAAAACCCGCATACTTGCTCCTTAGGCGGTTGCGTGGCGCTCGAGATACTCGGAGCCCACGTTCTCGCGCTCCCAGCCGCGCACGACCTTGTAGCCCACGGGGCTCAGGAAGACCTCGCACAGAAGCTCGGCGACAGCGCCGGTCAGCGAGCACATAAGGACCTGCACCCAGGTCCAACCAAAGAACGTGTGGCTCACCACAATGGCAAAGACCAGGTTGTCGATAAACTGGCCAACACCCGTAGACACATAGGAGCGGAAGGCAAAGCTCGCAAAGTTATTCTTTTTGAGCATGCGGCCGAGCGACTGGTTGAGCGTGGAGTTAACAACGGCAGAAACGAGCATTGCCAGCGAAGAGCCTAGCACAACGTACCAGGTGCCGCCGATAGTGGCGTTAAGGGCAGTGTTGACCTCGATCATGCCCGTGTCGTAGTAGGCGCCCCACATGCCGGGCGTGAGCGAGCATGCCCAAAAGCACAGGCTCACGGCCAGGTTGACCAGCAGCGCGAGGATAGAGATTTTGATGGATGCCTTGGCGCCAAAGCGCTTGCAGATCATGTCCTGGCACAAAAACGAGACCCAGCTCACCACAAAGCCGCAATCGAGTGCCAGATACGGCAGGCTGATAAGTTCTTTGTTGGCCAGCAGGTTCATCATGATGACGCTCACGAAAAACAGCGAAACCGTTGCCGCGGGAATGCTCCGCAACAGGACCTTGTAGTCCTCCATGACCTTCTTGATCATTATGTACTCCTTTGGTTTTAGGTTTAACGAGCAGGATATCGGACCCGAACTGCTCGGACGCCCCGGTCTTGAGACGCCGGTGGGCGCTTGCGTGGAATCTTAAGCCACAGGCAAGCAAACGGCGCGGCAGCCCCGCAGGGCCACCGCGCCGATGCGTTAAAAGGCCACGTTGCCAAACTCCGACAGGATAAGGTCGGGGTTGTGGTCGGTTGCCCAATCAACGTTCCATGGGCTCGTGAACAGCAGCAGCTTGCCGCCGCGCATGTCCTCGACGCGCAGCGTGTCGCGCGTGAGCGAAAGGCCCGGGATATCGATGGTGTCGGGGTCGTTCTGGATCCAGCGAATGTCCGTATAGGGCAGCGGCTGGCGACGAACCTCAACACGGTACTCGGCCTTGAGGCGGCGCTCGAGTACCTCAAACTGCAGCACGCCGACCACACCCACGATGACGCTCTCCATGCCGGCACCCAGCTCGCGGAAGATCTGGATGGCACCCTCTTGGGCAAGCTCCTCCATACCCTTGACGAACTGCTTGCGCTTGAGCGTGTCGACCTGCGTAATGCGAGCGAACATCTCGGGGGCAAACGTCGGGATCTGCGGATACTGCACGTGGCGCTTACCGGAGCACACGGTGTCACCGATGCTAAAGATACCCGGGTCGAACAGGCCCACGATATCGCCCGCGTACGCCTCGTCCACGATGGCGCGGTCATCGGCCATCATCGACGTGCCCGTGGCAAGCTTGAGCTTGCGGTTGCCCTGCACGTGGAAGGCATCCATGCCGCGCTCGAACTTGCCCGAGCAAATGCGCACAAAGGCGATACGGTCGCGGTGGTTCTTGTCCATGTTGGCCTGGATCTTAAACACAAAGCCGCTAAAGTCGTCGCGGCAGGGATCGACCGGCTCGCTGGTGAGCGTATCGGTATAGGCACGCGGCGTCGGGGCCAGGCGCAGGAACTCCTTGAGGAAGGGCTCCACGCCAAAGTTGGTGAGCGCCGAGCCAAAGAACGCCGGGCTCAGCTTGCCGCAGGCCACAGCATCCAAGTCGAGCTCGTCGCCGGCACCATCGAGCAGCTCGATGTCGTCCATCAGGTTCTTATGGTTCTCCTCGCCGATGAGCTCGTCCATGGCGGGGTCGCCCAGCTCGGCCTCGACCTCGGCGACCTTCTTGGTCGCGTTGGCGTGGCCGTCGCCCTCAAAGGCAATGACGCGACGGGTCTGACGATCGAACACGCCGCGGAAGTTGCGACCGCTGCCAATCGGCCAGTTCATGGGATACGTATTGATACCCAGGACGTTCTCGATCTCTTCCATGAGCTCAAACGGATCGCGAGCCTCGTGGTCGAGCTTGTTCACAAAGGTAAAGATGGGAATGTGACGCAGCGTACAGACCTTAAAGAGCTTTTTGGTCTGGGCCTCGACGCCCTTGGCGCCGTCGATGACCATGACAGCGGCGTCGGCGGCCATAAGGGTACGGTAGGTATCCTCCGAAAAGTCCTGGTGTCCGGGGGTATCGAGAATGTTGACGCAGGCGCCGTTATAGGTGAACTGCAGGACCGAGGAGGTAACGGAAATACCGCGCTCCTTCTCGATGTCCATCCAGTCCGATACGGCATGCTTGGCCGAGCTCTTGCCCTTGACCGATCCGGCGGTCTGGATGCTGCCGGTATAGAGCAGCAGCTTCTCGGTAAGTGTGGTCTTACCGGCGTCCGGGTGGCTGATGATCGCGAATGTGCGGCGCGACGAGATTTCATCCGACAGGCTTGCCATGCGGATCCTTTCTTGCATTGAGTGCATTACGTCGTTGTAACCGCACTATTGTAGCCGCGAAATCTCGCTCTAGGGCGCCTATCAGGACAAATACATCAGTCAGAACGTGAACGGCTAGTTATCGAAAGTATTCTGCAGCAGACTGTCTCAATCTGTAACAGCAGGCGACTCAAAACGGACCCAGATGTTACAGATTGAGACAAACGAACTTGTCCGCCGGCACAATCTCAATCTGTAACATCTAGCCGCGCAAATCGACTCTTACTGTTACAGATTGAGACAAATAGGCAGGCGGGCAAATAACATCTCAATCTGTAACAGCAGGAGACCAAAAACGGACCCAAGTGTTACAGATTGAGATTGTTTTGGAGCAAGCGCGGCACCGGCGGGCTATTCCACATTTAGCTCTTGCATAACTGTGCATAGTGTATATATACTGTGCTTACCGGTTATATACACGTGTAGCCCAACAGCTAAGGAGCCGCTGTGGACATCATCCTATCCAATTCGAGCGATAAGCCCATCTACGAACAGATATCCTCGCAGGTCAAAGCTCAAATCCTTTCGGGCACGCTCGCTGCGGGAGCCAAACTCCCCAGCATCCGTGCGCTCGCGAGCGACCTGGGTGTGAGCGTCATCACCACCAAGCGCGCCTACGCCGACCTAGAGCAACTCGGGTTTATCTGCACCGTGCAGGGCAAGGGCTGCTTTGTCGCCGAGGGCAACCAGGAACTCTTGCGCGAAAACCAGCTCTGCCATATCGAAGAGCTACTTGCGAAAGCGGCGAGCCAAGCCGAAACCCTGGGCGTCACGCGCGACAAACTGCACGAGATGCTCGACCTGGTAGCCCCCGAAACCATGCAGTAGCCATCTGCAAGAAAGGCTATACCATGCAAAACTTGCTTGAACTCAAAGGCATCTCACACGCCGTAAGCGACCGCTTTTCGCTGCGCGACGTCACGCTTGCCGTGGAGCCTGGCCAGATCATCGGCTTTGTTGGTGCCAACGGTGCTGGCAAAACAACGACGATTCGAGCTGCTCTCGGGCTTATAAAGCTCGATGCCGGCGAAGTGCACCTGTTTGGGCAGCGCTGTGGCGCCGACGCGCCCGATGAGTCGCAACGCCATCTACGCTCCCGCGTCGGTCTTGTCCTGGACACGTGCCCCTTCCCCTCCACGCTCAAGGTGGGCCAGATCGAGTCGCTCGTAGGCCCAGCGTACCCCACGTGGGACCGCGAAACGTTCGCCGGATTCATCAACCGATTTGGCCTCGATCCCAAGACAAAGGTCAAGGACCTCTCCCGCGGCATGGGCATGAAACTGCAGCTTGCCTGTGCGCTCAGTCACAAGGCCAAGCTGCTCGTTTTGGACGAAGCCACCGCGGGCCTCGATCCCATGGCACGCGAGGAGTTGCTCGATGAGCTGCTAGCCTTTGTTTCCGACGGCCTGCACAGCGTGCTGCTCTCGAGCCATATTACGTCCGACCTCGATCGCACCGCCGACCGCGTTATCTGCATCGATGCTGGCTCGATTGTGTTTGACCTGCCGCGCGAGGAAATTACCGACCGTGCCGGCATCGCCCACTGTACCCAAGCACAGGCCGCCGAGCTTATGTCTTGCGTCGAAGGCGCCCGTGCCGCCCACCACGCCTATAGCGTAGACGTGCTCGTGCCCAACCGTCGCGAAACGCTCGAGGCCTTCCCCGAGATTCCCTGCGATCGGGCAACCATTGATGACTACCTGCGCCTCACGCTGAAAGGGGCTTCGAAATGAAACGCGCCTTTATGTCCGAGCTCGCCATCGTTCGCACGCTCATCCCGAGCATTGCGGGCGTCGGCTTGTTCATCTTCGTTGTGCTGACGCTCGTCAACGCGTCGGATGGCGATTCCGGTATGAGCGCCGGCGCCTGCGCCGTCAGTGCCATGTCGCCCATCATAGTCATGAACTCACTGGCCGGTTTCGACAATCAAAACGGTTGGGAGCGCTACCGGGCAACGCTGCCCTTCTCGCGCAAAGACATCATCCGCGCACGCTACCTGAGCGTTATTGTCTTCTCCGCCGTCATGGCATGTGCAGCTACGCTTTTGAGCATCGCCTCCATCCCGCTCTTCAACAGCGCGGGCATTCCTTCGACGGGACAGACGGTCTTTGAAATCGCAATCGCCTCGGCAGCATCGATGCTTATCTCCCTCATGATGGTGTTTTTAGCGCAGCCGCTGTTCTTTCGATTTGGACACATGGAGGCACTGCGCCTATCCGTTGGCCTGTTTGCCCTGCTTGGCTGCGGCACCATGGCCACGCTGAGCTCCTCCAACCCCATCAGCAACTGGCTCATGTCGATTGCCGGAGCGAATCCCGACCCTGCCGTTCTGGGCTGTCTGTGTGCAGGCATCGCCGCACTTGCCCTCGCGCTATGTGCAATCAGCTGCACCGTCAGCACCAAGGTTTATCGAGTACGCGATCTGTAGCCACGCGAGTCTCAATCCACAAAGGGCGCGATCGTCCCCTCCCCGCAGATCCGTGGCAAACGGCATGTCCCCGTCATGCGCCACCGCGCTACTTGCGCAGCGGCTTGGGCAGCGGAATGCCAGCGGCGATGGCTGCGGCGATAATCATGCAGACGATACCCTTGAGCGGGAAGCACATGAGCAGCAGGCCCACAACCATGACCGGCTGACGCATGACGGCGCCCATCGTCGATGCCGTGCAGACGGCGACGCAAAAGACCGGATCTGCGCCGGTGAGGATGGCCAGGCCATAGCCCAGGCTTACGCCCGAGAAGATAACCGGGAAGAAGTGGCCGCCGCGCCAACCAAGGTTGATGAGGGCGGGGGTCAGCATGGCCTTGACAAGACCGGTCGCGATAAGCACGCCAGCGGGAATAGTCAGATAGGTTTCCATGAGCACGTCGGCCTGGGTCTCGCCGGCAAACATAGTATAGGGCAGGACCGTGCCACAGATGGCGAGCGCCAGACCGGCTAGTATGGCCTTGACGACGGGGCGCTCCCCTATGGCATGGGCAAACGCTTCGCTCGCGTGCTCAGAGACAAAGTACAGCCAGCCGCAGATTGTTCCGATCAGCGACAGAGGGATGAGCCAGGTAAGCTCCAGGTTGCCCACCTCGGCAGACTCGAACCTGGGCATGCCCATGCCGCCGCCCATAAGCTGGCCGAGCAGCAGATAGGTGCCCAGGCCGCCGGCAATCGCAATGCCGTAGACCACGGTCTTCTGTGCCTTGGGCAGCTTGATCGTGATCTCGTCGGACGCAGAGCCCTCGTCGCCGTCAGCACTTCCGGCAAGCGGTGCCACAAAACCAAAGACGGGCGCGGTAAAGAGCGCCGTCAGGGCAGCCTGGGTACCCAGCAGCGTGAGCTCCCTAAACTCGGCGCCAAAGCGACGCATGCGGTCGCCGACCCAGCTGCACAGACCCGCGATAACGCCGGTCAGGCCGGCCTCCGGTCCAATACTTCCGCCAAACAGCAGCGGCAGCAATGCCGCGAGCGAAAGCTTGCCCAGGTTGTCGTACGGGTAGCGCCCGTCTTGCTTAACCTTAGCCATCACCTGGTTGAGGCCGTCGGTCTTGGTGCCCGTAAGCTTTTCGTACAGACCGATCAGCAGGCCGCCCAGCAGGCAGACAAAAAACGGGTACGGCAAAAAGCCGAACGGGCCGCTCGCGAGCTCGGGCGACGCCGCGCCCAGCATGTGCGGAATCTCGGTCCACAGATAGTCGATACCGTGCTCCATCGCAAAGAAGAACAGCCAGACTGCGGCACCTGCGAACGCACCGGTCACGGCAACGCTCATTAAAAACAGCGCGCGGTTTTTGGGTTTGGCAAGGCTATCCATCGGGTCCTCCCGCGGTCAAAGTCGACATAGATACGTTTTATTGTAGAGCGAGCGTTGCCCAGACAAGCCAACCATCCGCGCTGCAAACGGCACCATTGGGAGTCATAGCGGAACAGGCTCAAGACTTATCCGTTAATAATCGAGGCAATCTCGCGCAAATCGTCGGCAAAGTAGATGCCTTGCTGACGCCTCGGGCTCGAAAGCCCTTTATCAATCATGTGCCCGAGCAGCGCCTTGAGGTCGTTGTAGTAACCGTCCAGGTTATACAAGATGCACGGAGCACTCAGATGCCCCAACGACACGGCGGACATGACCTCGGCAATCTCCTCGAGCGTGCCCGTGCCGCCCGGAAATGCGATGAACGCATCACCGAGCTCGATCATCTTGGCTTTGCGCTCTGCCATGTCACTTGTAACGATAAGGTCGTCGATGCCCTCGTGCTGGAACTCCGCCTCGATAAAAAAACTCGGCTCAACGCCCGTCACGTGTCCGCCTGCCCCGAGCACGCTATCGGCAAGCGCGCCCATCAGGCCCGATTTGGACCCGCCGTATACCAGCGCGTGCCCGTTGGAGCCAATCCAGTTGCCCAATTCTTGCACCGCAGGCAGAAATGCTGGGTCGTTACCAACGCTGGCGCCCAGGTATACCGTGATGTTCATATGCAATCCCCCTCGTCGTGACGCACGGCGCCCGCTTTAGCGTTGGCGTCGGCGATATTCGCGCACACGGCGCGACAGGTCGGCGAGCTCGTCACGATCGAGCTCTTCCAAATGCTCAAGATCGTCCATAAAGCGCGCCATAGTGTCCTTTTGGCGCAGCTTAATGAGCGTATTGCAGTAGTTCACCGCCACACCCGTGAGCATGGCGATGTAGAAGATGCTGATGACGCTCAGGACGACGGTAATAGCGCGGGCGACCGGCGTTTCGGCCGGGATATCGCCAAAGCCGATGGTCGAGACCGTCTCAAAGCTAAACCAGAGCCCGTCGCCAAACGTGAGGGTCGTGGGCTCGGACAGCCAGACAGCCATCGAGCACAGCAGATAGAAGATAAGAAACAGGCCCGTGATGCGCACAAAGCCAGCCTGGCGTAACACGTCGGCAAGCGTCCTCAACTTGGTCATCGCGACCCCTTTTCCCAGATGCCCAATCACGTTCGCTCGGTATTGTCCCACGCCTCCCCCGCAAACGGAACTAGTCATTGGGGACGTTCTTAAATGACTAGTCAAACAAGAACGTCCCCAATGACCACCAGCTGCCGACTGGGCAGGCTGAGCTGGTATCCTTATGCGGTAATGTCTCGATTCGTTAGGATTGCATGTGAGAGCTGCCACTGCCCTTCGTTCAGTTATATATCGCGCTCTGGCCATTGTGCTTGCCGCGCTTACCGTGCTGAGCGCCATCATGCCCGCCCCCGCCTTTGCCGCCAAATCCGATCAGCAAGTCAAGACGGTCCGCGTTGGTTGGCTCGTCAACAACGAGGGCTTCCAGGACGGCACCCCCGGCGAGCGTCTCTCGGGATGGGGCTACGAGTACCTCCAGACCCTGTCGTACTACACGCCCGGTTGGCGGTACGAATACGTCTCTGGCACCTTCACCGAGCTTATGGACATGCTCGAGGCGGGCGAAATCGACCTCATGCCCAACATCTCCTACTCCGAGGAACGCGCCCAAAAGCTGCTCTTTTCCTCGAACCCCGAGGGCACCGAGCGCTACTACATCTACGCCAGGCCCGACCGTGACGACCTCGCAAAGGGTGACCCTCAAGCACTCCAAGGTCTCACTATCGGCTACAACCCTGGCGTTATGCAAACCTTCGTTGGCCAGCAGTGGCTCGCCAACGAGGGAGTCACCTGCACATACAGGGAGTATGACGGAGGATCCGATCTCTTTGACGCGCTCGCAAACGACGAAGTCGATGCCGTCATCATGTACGACACCATTTCGTCGCCCGATGCGTCGCCCATGTTCTACCTTGGCTCGAGTGACTACTATTTTGCCGTTCCCAAAAGCCGCCCCGACCTAATGAACGACATCAATGCCGCCATGACGGCAATCGCCCGCGTCAACCCACGCT
>UQZC01000012.1 GCA_900545505.1 uncultured Collinsella sp. | reverse complement strand
GATTAATATCCGCACCCTGCTCGAGGCCGGCTGCCACTTCGGTCACCAGACCCGTCGCTGGAACCCCAAGATGAAGCCGTTCATCTTCGGTGAGCGCAACGGCATCTATATCCTTGACCTCAAGCAGACCATCCTCGACGCCGACCAGGCCTACACCTTCGTCAAGAACGTCGCCAAGGGTGGCAACGTGCTGTTCGTCGGCACCAAGAAGCAGGCTCAGGAGGCCGTCAAGAACGCTGCTGAGCGCGCCAACATGCCTTACATCAACCAGCGTTGGCTCGGCGGTATGCTGACCAACTTCGTCACCATCCGCTCCCGCATCAACCGCATGGAGGAGCTCGAGGCCATGGTCGAGGACGGCCGCATGGCAGTGCTCCCCAAGAAGGAGCAGGCTGTGCTCGGCAAGGAGCTCACCAAGCTCCAGACCAACCTCGGCGGCGCCCGCGACATGAAGGGTCTGCCCCAGGCTCTCTTCGTCATCGACACCAAGCGCGAGGAGAACGCCATCAAGGAGGCTCAGCGCCTGAACATCCCCGTCGTCGCTCTGATCGACACCAACTCCGATCCCGACGAGGTCGAGTACGGCATCCCCTGCAACGATGACGCTATCTCCGCTGTCACCCTTATGTGCGAGCTCATGGCTGACGCCTGCCTCGCTGGCTCCGGCAAGGAGCAGGTCTCCGAGGCCGAGATGGCCGCTGAGCCCAAGGCCGAGTAAATCAGTCTTAGTTAATTCTTTTTCATCTCTTTGAAAGGAACCACAATGGCCCAGATTACCGCCGCTATGGTCAAGCAGCTCCGCGAGATGACCGACTCCCCGATGATGGAGTGCAAGAAGGCTCTCGTCGAGGCTGACGGCGACATGGACGCCGCTGTCGACGTTCTGCGTAAGAACGGCCTTGCCAAGGCTGCCAAGAAGGCTGGCCGTGAGACCAACGAGGGCGCTGTCGCCGCGTTCGTCTCCGAGGATGGCAAGACCGGCGCTCTGCTCGAGCTCTCCTGCGAGACCGACTTCGTTGGCTCCAACGCCAAGTTCACTGGCTTTGCTTCCAAGGTCGCTGAGGTTGTCGCTACCACCGAGCCTGCTGACGTCGACGCTCTGCTCGAGAAGCCGATGGGCGAGGAGACCGTTTCCTCCGAGCTCACCGAGATGATTCACATCATGGGCGAGAACATGAAGATCTCCCGCTTCGCTGCCCGCAAGGCCGAGAACGGCGCGCTCGCTTCTTACATCCACATGGGTGGTAAGATCGGCGTTCTCGTCGAGTTCGCCTTCGAGAAGGCCGAGACCGCTCAGGCTGAGTCCTTCAAGGCCTTCGCTCACGACGTTGCCCTTCAGGTTGCTGCCGTCGCCCCGATCTGCGCTACCCGCGATCAGGTTCCTGCCGAGACCGTCGAGCACGAGAAGCAGATCTACATGGCCCAGGCTGCCGAGTCCGGCAAGCCCGAGGCTATCCAGGAGAAGATGGCTGTCGGCCGTCTGGAGAAGTTCTACAAGCAGTCCGTGCTCACCGAGCAGGAGTTCATCAAGGACAGCTCCCTCACTATCAAGAAGTACGCTGAGCAGGTCTCCAAGGAGCTCGGCGACACCATTACCGTCGTTGCCTTTGACCGTCTGGTCCGTGGCGAGTAAATAAGCTCTTGTAGCTGGTAATGAGCAGGCTGTGGGTTTTACTCACAGCCTGCTTTTTCATGGCTCTTATCAGAGCCTTTGATATCATATTGAGAGTCTAATTAAAGGAGGATCGCTTTGTCCGACATCCGATATAAACGCGTGCTTCTTAAGCTTTCCGGCGAAGCACTGATGGGCGACGGCCAATATGGCATCGACCCCAAGGTTACCGACCATCTTGCCAAGCAGGTCAAGGAGCTGCTCGCCGTTGGCCATGAGGTCGGCGTCGTTGTCGGCGGCGGCAATATTTCCCGCGGCATGGCCGGCGCTGCCGGTGGCATGGAGCGTGCTCAGGCCGACTACATGGGCATGCTGGCAACCGTTATGAACGCGCTCGCCCTGCAGGATGCCTTCGAGCATAACGATGTTCCCTGCCGCGTGATGAGCGCTATCCAGATGAACGAGATCTGCGAGCCCTATATTCGCCGTCGCGCCATCAACCACCTTTCCAAGGGCAACGTCGTTATTTTTGCCGCCGGTTCGGGCAATCCGTACTTTACGACCGACACCGCCGCGGCTCTTCGTGCGTGCGAGATCGGCGCCGAGATTCTGATTAAAGCCACCAAGGTTGACGGCATCTACGACAAGGATCCCGTCAAGTGCGCCGATGCCGTCCGTTTTGACAAGATTACCTATCACGAGGTGCTCGTCCGCGGTCTGCAGGTTATGGATTCCACGGCTACGGCACTGTGCCAGGATAACCGTATGCCGATTTTGGTCCTCAACATCGATGGCGAGGACACCGTCAAGCGCGCGCTTTCGGGTGAGCCCGTCGGCACGCTCGTCTATCAGGAGGATTAAGCATGGCAGAGAACATCACCGCCCATATGGACAAGTCGCTCGAGTCCCTCAAGCATAACTTCTCCAAGGTCCGTACCGGCCGCGCCAATGCCAACATTCTGTCCGACATCACCGTCGATTATTACGGTGTTCCCACGCCGGTCACGCAGGTTGCCGCCGTCAAGACCCCCGAGGCCCACATGCTGCTCATCGAGCCGTGGGACAAGGCACTCATCAATGCTATCGTCAAGGCCATCGGCGCTTCCGATCTGGGTATTACCCCCAACTCCGATGGCACCGTCGTTCGTCTTCCGTTCCCGGCTCCCACTGAGGAGCGCCGTCGCGAGCTCGTCAAGGAGTGCCGCGAGTACGCCGAGCAGGCCAAGGTGTCTATCCGTAACATCCGTCGCGACTTCAACAACAAGCTCGAGCGCGATGAGGAGCTCACCGAGGACGATGTCCGTCGCGAGCAGGCCAAGGTCCAGAAGCACACTGATGAGTATGTCGCCAAGGTCGAGGAGCTTCTGAAGGAAAAAGAAGCCGAGGTCATGGAGATCTAAGGTGCAATACGACGAGCATAAACTGGTCGAGTACTTTGCCGACGCCCCTGCGGGCGTCGGTTTTTCCGACCTTGACCTCAATAACATTCCGCACCATATCTCGTGCATCATGGACGGCAACGGTCGTTGGGCCACGTCGCGCGGTCTTGCGCGCACCGAGGGCCACAAGGCGGGTATCGTCTCCCTTCGCGAGATTATTACCGCCTGCGTGCGTCTGGGCGTCGACGTGCTTTCGGCCTATGCGTTTTCTACCGAAAACTGGAACCGTCCGCAGCATGAGGTCAACGTCTTGATGCATCTGTTTGCCAAGACGTTCATCGACGAGCTGCCGCTTCTGAAGCGTGAAAACGTGCGCGTTGTCTTTTTGGGTGACATTTCCGCGCTGCCCAAGAAGACCCGCGACGTTTTTGAACGCGGTCTTGCCGAGTGCGCCGATCACACCGGCATGACGCTGGCGCTTGCCGTCAACTACGGCGCGCGTGCCGAGATATAGGGTCGAGCCCGCCAGATCGCACTCGACGCTGCCGCCGGTAAGATCGATCCTGGCGCAATTGATGACGACATGGTGGCTTCCCACCTCTATACCGCCGGCCTTCCCGATCCTGAGCTTGTGATTCGCACTTCTGGTGAGCTGCGCCTTTCGAACTATCTGCTGTGGCAGGTGGCTTATTCCGAATTCTACGTCACCGATACCTATTGGCCCGACTTTGATCGTTGGGGCCTTGTCGACGCCATTTTGGCCTATCAGGGCCGTGACCGTAGGTTTGGTGGACTGAGCAAGACCGAGGAGGCTTAATCGTGTCCGATCGTCCCAAGGCATCTGCTCCCAAGACGCCTGCGCGCAAAGCTGCCACTGCGGGAACGCCTGCAGTGAAGAGCGGCACCGGTTCTTGGCTGGCGGGCTTTATTACCCGTGCCGCCGCCGGTATCGTCTACGCCGTTGTCTTTATCCTGTGCCTGGTTTTGGGTATCGTGCCCACGGCCATCTTTGTTTCCGTCATGAGCGGTCTGTGCTGCTATGAGTTTTTCCGTATGACGAGGCTCGATGGCAAGATGGCTAACGAGCGCATGGGTATCGCTGCCGCCGTACTCTTTCCGCTGTCGGCGTTGGGCGATTCGATGTTGCTGAATGCCCTGCTTTTTGCCCTGATGCTCGCTGTGGGCATTTGGTATGTCTGGTCGCCGCGTACCCGCATCTCTGATGTGGCCGTGACGCTCATGGGTCCCATCTACACTGGCTTTATGCTGTCGGCTATCGTGCTGCTGCGCGATGCCGTGCCCGGTTTTGCCGGCGCCCTGCTTTCGGTGGGCGTTTGTGCGTCCCTTTGGGTCTCCGATTCGTTTGCCTACATCGTGGGCAGCCGTATCGGTAAACACAAGATGGTCCCCAAGATCTCTCCCAAAAAGAGCTGGGAGGGGTTTGTTGGCGGCATTCTTGGCTCGGTTTTGATTTGGCTCATCCTGTGGGCGACGCACTTCTACAAGCTCAGCCTGCCCTATGCGCTGCTGTGCGGCGTGGTCGTGTCCGTCCTGGGCGTTATCGGCGACCTCATCGAGTCGCGCATCAAGCGCGGTGTGGGCGTCAAGGATTCCGGCAACCTTATCCCGGGCCATGGCGGCATGCTCGATCGTAGCGATTCGCTTATCTTTGGCTGCATTACCGCGCAGCTGCTTTTGATGATCGGAGGCGTGCTGTAATGTCCTTCCAGACGACGTATGGCCCCGATGGACGTCTCCGTGTTGCCATCCTGGGTTGTACGGGCTCTATCGGCACCCAGGCGCTCGATGTGTGCCGCCAGCATGCCGATCGCCTGCAGGTGACGGCGCTGTCCGTTAACTCCAGTACCTCCGAGCTCGTTGCCGCTGCCCGCGAGTTCTCGGTTCCGGCGGTTGCCGTGGCCGATGTCGCTCATGGCGATGACGCCGTGCTGCAGGAGTTGCCCGAGGGAACGAAGCTCGGCGTTGGCGCGCAGGCGGTTTGCGAGCTCGCGCGTCGCGACGATGTCGACTGCGTGCTCGTCGCTATTGTGGGCGCCGCCGGTCTCGAGGCGAGCCATGTGGCCTTGACCTCGAATAAGCGTCTTGCCCTTGCCAACAAGGAGTCCCTCGTCGTCGGCGGCGACTTGCTTATGCCGTTGGCGCAACCGGGCCAGCTTATTCCAGTCGACTCTGAGCACTCCGCCATCTACCAGTGCTATCTGGGGGAGAACCCACGCGAGGCTCATTGTATTTGGCTCACCTGCTCGGGCGGTCCGTTCTTTGGCCGCACCCGCGACGAGCTCAATCGCGTGACGCGTGCCGATGCCCTCGCACATCCCACGTGGGCCATGGGTGCCAAGATCACCATCGACTCCGCCACCCTCATGAACAAGGGCCTGGAGCGCATTGAGGCCATGCATCTGTTTAACTGCGACCTCGATTTCATTAACGTGGTCGTGCAGCGTCAGTCCAAGATTCACTCTATGGTCGAGTTCGCCGACGGCTCCGTGATGGCGCATCTCGGTGCTTCCGACATGCGTATTCCCATCCAGTTCGCGTTCTCGTATCCCGAGCGTTGGGATACCCCGGCGCCTCGTATCGATTTCCGCGAGCTGGGGCAGCTCACGTTTGATGCTGCCGACATGGATACCTTCCGCTGTCTGGCACTGGCCGAACGTGCCGGCAAGACGGGTGGCACCATGCCGTGCGTGCTCAATGCCGCCAACGAGGTCGCCGTCGATGCCTTCCTGCACGATGGCTGCAGCTTTACCGATATCGATCGCATTGTGGAATCCTGCATGGATGCCCACGATATGCAGGCGGTCGATTCGTTTGAGCAGCTTCGCGACATCGATGCATGGGCGCGTGAAAAGGCTGCGCAGGTGCTCGCCGCAACCCGTTCCTAACCCATAAGGATTGCTTTTTCGTTTTATGGATACTGTTCTGAGCGTTCTCTCATCGGTCTTTTGGGGCCTGCTGATGCTTTCCGTCCTTGTGTTTTTGCACGAGGGCGGCCACTTTTTGGCGGCGCGTGCCTGCGGCGTCCGTGTGACCGAGTTCTTTTTGGGCCTGCCGTGTCGCTTTGACATCCATCACACGTCACGTCGCATTGGAACCAAGTTTGGCGTGACCCCGCTGCTGCTGGGTGGCTACGCTGCCATCTGCGGTATGGATCCGACCGACGTCTCGTGCGCCGATCGCGTGCTCGCGGCTATCTATCGTCATGGTCGCGTGACCGTGGCCGACCTTGCCGCCGAGCTCGAGCTATCCGAGGAGGTTGTGCTCGAGGCATGCGCCTTGCTCTTGGGTTGGGGCTCTATCGCGCCTTGGTATGAGGAAGGGGAGAAGCCCTCGCCGAGCTACTATCCCACCAAGTATCAGACGCTGCCACGAGATGCGGCGGGTTACACCACCTTTGACGGCCGCCGTTTCGATCGAGAGCATGCGACTACCGAGGGCGATGTGTGGGAGCTGCCGTGCGGCGAGGCCGAGTTCCTTGCACAAGAGCGTTCGCACACCTATCTTGGCCAGGGCTTTCTCAAGCGCGCCTTTATGCTGCTCGCGGGCATTCTCGTCAATATCCTGACGGGCTTTTTGCTGCTTATGAGCATCTACTCTATTGCGGGTGTCACCGTGCCGATGGATACCAACGTGATCGGTCAGGTTGACGAGGGGTCTATTGCCGCCAAGGCGGGTATCGAGGGCGGCGACGCGATCCTTTCGGTTGACGGAGTATCGTGCTCTACCTGGATGGACGTTTACGATGCCATCGGCAAGACCGCCGGTAAGGACGATATCGCCATTGAGTATGAGCGCGACGGCAAGCAGCATTCGACCTCGGTTGCGCTCAAAGAGGACGAGCGCCTAGGTGTGTATGCCTCTACGCAGGTGGTTCGTTTAGACCCCATCACGTCGGCTCGCCTTTCGTTCTCCTATGTCGTGCAGACAGCGGAGGGCGTGATGCGCCTGCTCCAGCCGCAGCATACGATGGAGATTCTCGATCAGTCTTCTTCGATCGTGGGCATTAGCGTTATGTCCTCACAGGCTGCTGCTGCCGGCCCTGCCACGTTCCTTTCGTTTGCCGCCCTCATTTCGTTCTCGCTTGGCTTTATGAACCTGCTGCCCATCCCACCACTCGATGGCGGCAAGCTGGTCATCGAGATCATTCAAAAGATTGCTGGCCGCGAGCTTCCGCTCAAGGTCCAGACGATCGTGAGCTATGTGGGCATCGCGCTCTTTGCGCTGCTGTTTGTCTATATGCTTCGTTCCGACGTCCTTCGATTTATCCTGTAGGGGAGTGTTTGGATTGTCTTTATCCCATCCTTTGCCTCGCGAGTTGACGCGCCCCGTGCATGTGGGCGGTGTGCAGATCGGTGGCGGCGCGCCGGTGGTGGTCCAATCCATGACCTGCACCGATACCGCTGACGCCCAGGCAACGCTTGCGCAAGTGTGCACGTTGGCGCAGGCTGGCTGCGATATCGTGCGTGTGAGCGTGCCCACCGAGGCCGCGCTTGAGGGTTTCCGCACCATCTGTGCCGAGTCTCCGGTGCCGATCGTCGCCGATATTCACTTTAACCATAAGCTCGCCATCGGCGCCGTCGAGGCTGGTGCCGCCAAGCTTCGCATCAATCCCGGCAATATCGGCGATTGGGCTAAGGTCGATGCCGTGATCGATGCCGCGGGCGCCGCTGGGTGCGCGATTCGTATCGGCGTCAATGCCGGTTCGCTCGAGCAGGATATCGCCGAGCGCGACGACCTCACGCAGCCCGAAAAGCTCGTGATGTCGAGCGAGCGCTTCGTCAAGCACTTTGAGGACCGTGGTTTTACGAACATTGTGCTTTCGGCCAAGGCCCATAGCGTGCAAACGACGCTTGATACCTATCGAGCCCTGTCGCGTGAGATTCCCCACGTTCCGCTTCACCTGGGCGTGACGGAGGCGGGGACCAAGCTCCAGGGCACCATCAAGAGCTCTGTAGGCTTGGGTATCTTGCTTTCCGAAGGCATTGGCGACACCATGCGTGTGTCGCTCACAGCCGATCCGGTTGAGGAGCCGCCGGTTGCCTGGGGTATTCTGCAGTCGTTGGGCCTGCGTCGCCGTGGCCCCGAGATTGTCTCGTGCCCCACATGCGCCCGCTGCCAGGTTAACCTTATTCCCATTGCCGAGGAGGTTACCGAGCGGCTTAAGAACTACTCCGCGCCGCTTTCGATCGCTGTGATGGGATGTGCCGTTAATGGCCCTGGCGAGGCTTCTGATGCCGATCTGGGCGTTGCTTGCGGACGTGGTCAGGCCTTGCTCTTTTCGCATGGACAGATCATTGGTAAAGTAGCTGAGAACCAAATTGTCGACGCGCTTATGGCCGAGGTCGACAAGCTTATTGAGGAGAAATAAATGACCCGAGCAATGTATATGTCTAAGCTTTATGCGCCGACGCTTAAAGAGGATCCGGCGGACGCTGAGCTCGCCAGCCACCGTCTGCTGCTCCGTGCCGGCATGATCCGCAAGGAGGCCGCCGGTCTATATTCCTACCTGCCGCTTGCTTGGCGCTCGATTCGCAAGATCGAGAACATCGTGCGCGACGAGATGGACGCTGCTGGCGCCCAGGAGCTTATGATGCCTATCATGGTCGATGCCGAGTTGTGGCGTGAGTCCGGCCGCATCGACGCCTATGGCAAGGAGCTTGTGCGCTTTGACGACCGTCATGGTCGCGAGTTCGTCCTGGGTCCCACCCACGAGGAGACCGTCACGGCCCTGGTGCGCAATGAGCTGCGCTCCTACAAACAGCTGCCCGTCAACCTGTACCACATTCAGGACAAGTTCCGCGACGAGTTCCGTCCCCGCTTTGGCCTGATGCGCGGTCGCGAGTTCATCATGAAGGACGCCTACAGCTTCTCCGCCACGCAGGAGAGCCTGCAGGAGGAGTACGACAAGATGAAGCAGGCCTACGCTAACATCTGCGAGCGCTGCTACATCAAGGCTCTGCCCGTTGTCGCCGACTCCGGCGAGATCGGCGGCGACACTTCCGTCGAGTACATGGCTCTTGCCGACGCCGGCGAGGCTTCGCTCGTCTACTGCGACGATTGCGGTTTTGCTGCCGATGACGAGGCTGCAAGCACCAAGGTCGTTGTGACCGAGGGCCCCGGCGATGGCACGCTCACCAAGGTCGAGACTCCGGGTATGGGCACCATCGAGGCCGTTGCCAAGTTCTTCGGCTTCCCCGAGAACGGCACGCGCAAGTCGCTGGCACTCATCGACTCCGAGGGCAAGCCGGTCGTGGCCATTGTCCCGGGCGACCACGAGCTCAATGACTGCAAGGCCGAGCATGTCTTTGGCAAGGGCTACCGCATGATGACCGACGAGGAGCTTCAAGCGAACGGCCTGCACAAGGGCTTTATCGGACCGGTCAACCTGCCCGAGGGCATCCGTCTGGTGTGCGACGAGAGCCTGCGCGATTCCAAGCAGTGGGCCTGCGGTGCCAACGAGGTCGATTATCACTTTACCGGTGCCTGCCCCGAGCGCGACTTTACCGTCGATGAGTGGGCCGATCTGGTCACCGTTGTCGCCGGCGACCCCTGCCCGCACTGCGGCAAGCCGCTCTCCGCTGCCCGCGGCATCGAGGTCTCTCAGGTCTTCCAGCTGGGCACCAAGTATTCCGAGGCCATGGGTGCCACCTTTATGGACGAGGATGGCAAGGAGAAGCCGCTCATCATGGGCTGCTACGGCGTTGGTGTGTCCCGCTCGCTCGCTGCCGTCGTGGAGCAGCACAACGACGAGCACGGTATCGTCTGGCCGGTCTCCGTTGCCCCGTACGAGGTCGCGGTGATTCCGCTCGATCCCAAGAAGGAGGAGTGCGCTACCGTCTGCGAGCAGATCGTTGATGGCCTGTGCGCCGAGGGTATCGAGGTCGTCGTCGATGACCGTGACGAGCGTCCCGGCTTTAAATTTGCCGACAACGACCTTATGGGCTTCCCGTATCAGGTCGTTCTGGGTAAGCGTGGCCTCAAGAACGGCACCGTCGAGCTCAAGGACCGTGCTACGGGTGAGCGCGAGGACGTGGCGATCGACGAGGTCGTCGCCAAGGTCGCCGAGCTTGTGAAGGCGGCACGCCGTTAATCGACGTTTCTGCTATTAGGTGTAATTGCGGGACTGTCCCGTATCTCTCTTAGGATGAGATGCGGGACAGTCCTTTTTGGTGCGTGAATCAGGCCGACGGGTAAACGAAAACCCCACAGCCCATATGAGCTGTGGGGTTTCTTGTGCCTCCGATGCGAAATAAATCGCTCAGATATTACTGATAATCGACGACGTCGATCCAGTTCTTCAGGAACTCATCGTTCACGTTGCGCTTACGAGCGAGCTCGGAAGCGGCGACGATGCTCGTCCACTGACGCACGACCTGCATGGGCATGTCGGCGCGGTCGCAGTAGAGCTCCAGGTAGGCCTCAGCCTGATCCTTGCTGTTGAGGGCAAAGAGCAGGTAGGTGGTGGCAACGTCGGCAGCAGGGGAGCCCTGGGTGGCGTGTGCCCAGTCGCACACATAGAGCTGGCCGTCGTCGCCGACGATGACGTTGGAGGGGTTGAAGTCGCCGTGGCAGACCTTGAACTCCTTGGTCATGCCGTCCAGACGCTCCTGAAGGTTGTAGCGCGTGGTGGCATTGAGCTGATCAAGGCTGTCGATCATGCGGGCGTACTTGTCGCGCTGACGGTTGAGCAGCGGGGAGGTGTAGCCGTGGATCTCGATCTGGAGGTCGACGAACATCTCGAGGTACTCACCAAAGCGCTGGGGCTCGGCAGTCATCTTCTCGGCAAGGGTGGTGCCCGGAACCTTCTCGGTCACGAGCGCCCAGCCGTTGGCGTTCTCGAGCTGGGAAACCTCGAGCGCCTTGGGGCTGCGGATGCCGCACTCATTGATGCGGGCAAGATTCAAAGCCTCGTTGAACACGTCGGAGACAGGCTTGGTCTCGTTAAAGACCTTGACAATCTTGTCGCCCAGGTCGTAAACGACCTTGTTGCCACGGCGGACGAGCTCGGTCTTGGAATCGGGTAGCAGCATGGTTGCATCCTTTCAACGATGCGATAGAAGCGACGGCGGGGGTGTGTGAAACACCCGTGCACCCCCGCCGTTAAAAACCGTGCTAAAACTAGCAGACGGCGTAGTCCTGAGGCTCGCGGCCGTAGTAGGCGTCCAGGTAGAGCTCCTTGATCTCGCTCATGAGCGGGTAGCGCGGGTTGGCGCCGGTGCACTGGTCGTTGAATGCCTGCTCGGTCATCTCGTCGAGGGTGTCGAGGAAGTACTGCTCGTCAACACCGTAGTCGGCGATGGTCTTCTTGACGCCGATGAAGTCCTTGAGCTCCTCGAGCTTCGTGATGAAGTTCTCGAAGACCTCCTTGTCGTCCTTGCCCTCGATGCCGCAGTACTTGGCCAT
Organism: uncultured Collinsella sp.; assembly: GCA_900545505.1. Lineage (GTDB taxonomy): Bacteria > Actinomycetota > Coriobacteriia > Coriobacteriales > Coriobacteriaceae > Collinsella. The sequence goes on along the minus strand of UQZC01000012.1, from coordinate 5,151 downwards.
CTCGGCGTAGTTGTGCAGCGCGTTGGGGTAAGGATACTGGGAGAACGTGCCCATCTTGACGGGGGCCTCAGCAGCGTTGTAGCGCATGACGCGGGTCAGGATGACGGCGTTAGCGATGCCGTGGGGCAGGTGATGGAAAGCGCCGAGCTTGTGAGCCATGGAGTGGTTGAGGCCCAGGAAGGCGTTGGCGAAGGCCATACCGGCCATGCAGGAGGCGTTGTGCATCTCCTCGCGGGCGTGCGGGTCCTTGGCGCCGTTCGTGAAGCTGGAGGGCAGGTTCTCAAAGACGAGCTTGGCAGCGCGCTCGGAGAGGCCCTTGGTGTAGTCGGAAGCCATGATGGAGACGTAGGACTCGATGGCGTGGGTCATGACGTCGATGCCGGAGGCAGCGGTCAGGCCGCGCGGGGCGGTCATGCAGTTGTCGGCGTCGACGATAGCCATGTTGGGGAGCAGCGCGTAGTCGGCGAGCGGCCACTTGATGCCGGTCTCCTTGTCGGTGATGATGGCGAACGGCGTGCACTCGGAGCCGGTACCCGAGGAGGTCGGGACGGCGACGAAGTAGGCCTTCTTGCCCATCTCGGGGAAGGTGAAGATACGCTTGCGGATGTCCATGAAGTCCATGGCCATGTCCTCAAACTTGCACTCGGGGTGCTCGTACATCATCCACATGATCTTGCCGGCGTCCATAGCGGAGCCACCGCCGACGGCGATGATGACGTCCGGCTCAAAGAGAGCCATCTGCTTGGCGCCGCGACGTGCGCACTGCAGCGACGGATCGGGCTCGACGTCGTAGAAGCAGTCGTGGGCGATGCCCATCTCGTCGAGCTTGGCCTCGATGGCGCGGGTGTTGCCATTCTTGAAGAGGAACTGGTCGGTGACGATGAAGGCGCGCTTCTTGCCCATGACGTTGCCCAGCTCGTCGAGGGCGACGGGCGTGGAACCCTTCTTGAAGTAGACCTTCTCGGGAGCGCGGAACCACAGCATGTTCTCACGGCGCTCGGCCACAGTCTTAACGTTGATCAAGTGCTTCACCCCAACGTTCTCGGAGACGGAGTTGCCGCCCCAGGAGCCGCAGCCCAGGGTCAGAGACGGCTTCATGCCAAAGTTGTAGAGGTCACCGATGCCGCCGTGCGAGGACGGGGTGTTGATGACGATACGGCAGGCCTTCATGACGTGCTCGAACAGGCTGATCTTCTCGGCCTGAGCGGGGTGCACGTACAGAGAGGCGGTGTGGCCCGGGCCACCGGCGAGCACCAGGTGCTCGGCCTTGTCGACGGCCTCCTGGAAGTCCTTGGCGTGGTACATGGCCAGGACCGGGGAGAGCTTCTCGTGGGAGAACTCCTCCTTGGCGGGGTCGGTGGAGGTGACCTCGGCGATCAGGATCTTGGTCTTGGCGGGAACCTCGATGCCGGCGAGCTCGGCGATCTTGGCAGCGGCCATGCCGGGGATGCGGTGATCGAGAGCGCCGTTCTTGAACATGGCGGCACGCAGGGCCTCCATCTCGGCACCCTGCTTGACGAAGTAGCAGCCGCGCTTCTGGAACTCGGCCTTAACCTGGTCATAGATGCTGTCGATGACGGTCACGGACTGCTCGGAAGCGCAGATCATGCCGTTGTCGAAGGTCTTGGAGTGGATGATGGAGTTGACGGCGAGCAGCACGTCGGCGGTGTCGTCGATGACGACCGGGGTGTTACCGGCGCCAACGCCCAGGGCGGGCTTGCCCGAGGAGTAAGCGGCCTTGACCATGCCCGGACCACCGGTGGCGAGGATGATGTCGACGTCGCGCATGACCATGTTGGTCAGCTCGATGGAGGGGACATCGACCCAGCCGATGATGCCCTCGGGGGCGCCGGCCTTGACGGCGGCGTCAAGCACGAGCTTGGCGGCGGCGATGGTGCACTTGGCGGCAGCCGGGTGCGGGGAGATGATGATGGCATTGCGGGTCTTCAGGCAGATCAGCGTCTTGAAGATCGCGGTGGAGGTGGGGTTGGTCGTCGGGATGACGGCGCCCACGATGCCGATGGGCTCGGCGATCTTGGTGATGCCGTAAGCCTCGTCGCGCTCCAGAACGCCACAGGTCTTGGTGTTCTTGTAAGCGTTGTAGATGTACTCTGCGGCGTAGTGGTTCTTGATGACCTTGTCCTCAAGAACGCCGCGGCCGGTCTCCTCGATGGCCATCTTCGCCAACGGGATACGAGCCTTGTTGGCGGCCATGGCGGCCTCATAGAAGATCTTGTCGACCTGCTCCTGCGTGTACGTAGCAAAAAGCGCCTGGGCCTCTCGCATCTGAGCGAGCTTAGCCTCAAGCGCCTCTACGTTGTCCACAATTGCGGGAGTAGTGTTTTCCGGTGACTTTTTCACCATTTGTGTCTCCTTGCGATCGGAGATTTACCCTACGCCTTGCATGATAGCAAGAAATTATTCGGTGAACGGTAAGATTCCTCTAAAAGGCACACTAAAACGCTTCAATAAAATGAAGCGTTTTAACTAAAACTATCTGCCTGCTGCATCGCCCCGCTCATTGGGGACAGACTCTCATGAGTGCTTTCACTCATTTGGGACAGACATCGTTTTGCCATTTTGCCGTTCTGAACCTGTTTTTGCCGATCATTGGATATAAATAGGTCACAGGCTCAGCATTTCGCGTTCCTTCTCTCCTTTTAGGTGTTGCCTGTTCAGTTTTGAAAGGAGAGATTATGCCCCGATGTGCCCGCGCCGTTTCGCTCACCGGCTATTACCACGTCTTTGACCGTGGCAACTCCAAACAGATTATTTTTGAAGATGACTCTGACCGATATCGTTTCTTATCGGACATCTCGGACAGGTTTGCACGCCATAAAGTGGCAGTGTTGGCTTGGTGCCTTATGGACAACCACTTCCATTTGATGGTTGATGACCCATATGACAACCTTTCAAAGGCAATGCAGTGCGCACTGACGGCGTATGCTAAGTATTTCAATGGGAAAACGGGAAGAACGGGTCATCTGTTTGACAATCGCTATTCGCGTGTTGCGGTTGAGTCGGACACACAGGCGGTGCAGCTACTCGATTATATCCATCTCAATCCTGTGAAAGGTGCGATCGACTCTCTCGAAGCATACCGCTGGTCAAGCTTTAGGGCATACCAGCTGGGCTACGATCCCTTTGACATCTGCGATGCGGCCCCTATGCTCGATATTGTCGGGGGGTCTCGTCACTATTGTAAGCATCTTAAGGAAGTTGCCGGGCGGATCTGGTCAGTTGAGATTCTTCCACGCCGACGGATCCTCGATGAGGATGCTCTTTCCGTTGCGCGCGAAGTCCTTCCGAGCATAGATCCTGCGCTGCTCAAGGCCCTGCCACGCCCCGATCGTGATGCGTGTCTGCTGAGGCTCAGGCGGGCACATCTCACGGTCAAGCAAATTGCCCGTATCACCGGCATCGGCGCTACAAGCGTGACCAAGGCCACCGTAGGCTGGAGGGAGGCTGCGTGAGGCAGGGGCCGAACCGCTGCCGGTATGCGTAATGTCTGTCCCAAATGCGTGAAAACACTCATGTAAGTCTGTCCCCAATGAGTGCAAAAAGGCGCCCTCCGTAGGGGAGGGCGCCTTTGGTAAGTTCTATATGAACGCGAGGTCTTTGACCCGGAGAGTCCGAGGTACTTGTTGGTAAGACCTTATTTAGGAGCGCGCAACCTTGCCAGACTTGAGGCAGGTGGAGCAAACGTTCATCTTGCGACGGTGACCATCGACGACGACGTAGACGCGCTGGATGTTGGGGCGGAACTTACGGTTGGTGACGCGGTGAGAGTGGCTGATGGAGCGACCGGCAACGGGGTGCTTACCGCAAACTTCGCAAACTTTGGACATAACTGACCCTCCTTGGGCGACAAACGAACATGTCGCGTTAACAAACAAGCCTGAACTATAGCACAGAAGCAGCTCCCTGTGCGTAATCTACACAGAGATATTCCTCTTTTGGCGATAGTGCTCACGCCACGGCCCTGGACGTAGATCCGATTTGCGTGCAGCAGAGGGGATTATGCCAGCTCGTGCGTGCGTTTTCAAGCTCGTCCCACAAATATATATAGGTTTATTGGGCTTTGGGCTCCGTTTACGGATTGCTCTGTATTTATGCTCGCAATTAAGCTCGAGGTTGGCTACACTATCCCTTGACCATTAAAGGGGTACGAGATACCCACATGGAATTACATTGCTGCCAAAGAGCAGCCCTTCCTGTGGGTGTCTGGTCCGCTTTGAGCGGTCGGGCATCTATTTTTTTGACTGTGTCAGCAGTCAAGACATGTGAGGAAGGAGATCGATGGGCACGACTTCCCCCAAGGCGGTCATCATGGACGAGACCGCCGTCAACCGAGCGATGACCCGCATCGCGCACGAGATTCTCGAGCGCAACGAGGGCTGTGAAGACCTCGCTCTGGTCGGCATCGTCACGCGCGGCGACCTTCTGGCAAAGAAGCTCGTCGAGGAGATCAAGGAGATCGAGGGCGTCGACGTTCCGCTCGGCAGCCTGGACATCAGCTTCTACCGCGATGACTATGCGACCAATTTCGCTCCCGCGATCCACGCTACCAACATTCCCTTCAGCGTCGACGGCAAGCGCGTCGTGCTGGTGGACGACATCCTGTATACGGGTCGTACCATCCGCGCCGCTCTCGACGCCGTTATGGACCTGGGCCGTCCGAGCCGCATTGAGCTGGCAGTCCTCGTTGACCGCGGCCACCGCGAGCTCCCCATCTCGCCGGACTTTGTCGGCAAGAACGTTCCCTCGTCGCATGAGGAGAACGTGCACCTATATATGAAGGAAGTCGACGGCCACACCGCTGTCGAGATCAACGACGTCGCGCCGGGTTCCCACGTGGGCTCCGCGCCGCTGGGAGGTGAGTAGTACCGTGGCGTTCAACCATAAGCACCTGATCGACATTACCGAGTACTCCGAAGAGGATATCAAGCTCATCCTCGAGACCGCCAAGGCGTTCTCCGAGGTCAACGAGCGTGCGATCAAGAAGGTCCCCACGCTCAAGGGCAAGACCATCGTCAACGATCTTGTCGTCAGGCAGGTTATCAATGTCGAAGGCATCGATAATATCGGCATCGTCGATGTTGAGGTAGCCCAGCTCGCGCGCCACGCGGGTGTTAGTGAGCATGGAGCGAC
>UQZC01000011.1 GCA_900545505.1 uncultured Collinsella sp. | reverse complement strand
CAGCTAAGGCGTACGGCTCATGGCCGTTTCGTGAAGGCCCGACCAGCTCGACCCCCCTCGACCCATCTCCGCTCCTGTCGGGCGTGTCAATCGCCGTCAGGCGGTTCAATCGTCGCGCAGACGTAAACGCACACAGGACCGCGCAGACGTATCGCGCGGAAAGATTGGAGGCAACCATGGCGCACGCTACGAAATGCGCCGCGCCCGAGGGCAACCGGGGCCGCGACGAGTGGATGACGGTGATCGAGATGCAGGAGTACATGGGGGCGAGCCGGAGTAAGGCATACGACCTCATCTGGCCGGGAGAGATCGACTCGTACAGGCTCGGAAGGAAGCTCCTGGTTTCGAGGGCGTCGGTGGACGCCTACATCGAGTCGAGGGGCGGCAGGAAATGACGACGGCGACCGCCCCGGGAGCCGCCCGCGGCCGGGCACGCGAGGGAGCCTCGAGACGAGAGGAGCTCGAGGACGACCATGACCAAGAGCATTAGCAGGAGCCAGATGAGGCTCATCGCATCGACCAACGCGATATTCGGCGCCGACGAGGCGTGCGCGATGCTGCGCATCAGCCGCGACGCCATGTACCGGCTCGCCCCCCTGCACTTACCGTTAGAGTATGCTATAAGGTTACTGGTGGCCCATTGAGCTACCTCCAAGTGCCGGGGGAGTCCCCCGGCTATTTTTTTATCCATTCCATTAGGAGTCCCCATTGGCCTGGGGGCTCAGCATCTTCGTCGACGAGAGCGGACCGCGGCGACAAGGCTCGCTACTACCTGCTCACACTCGTCTTTCACGACCAGGAAGACAGCATCGCCGAGGCGGTCACGGACTATGAGGCCAAGCTTGCCAGGGGCGATCTCCCCAACATTCCGTTTCACTCCGAGCCTCTCATGAACGGACACAAGGACTTACTGCATGATTCGTGTGTTATAGTTAGATGTCTCTAACTATTTGGGGGCGATAGCAATGCACGAACGCAAGGGCTTCTGGGACAAGAATGCCGGTCGGTACGACCGTTTCATGCGAAAGGACCGGGCGGCGTATGGGAAGATGTATGAGCTGATCAGGCCGGTGGTGAAAGCAAAAACCGTACTGGAGGTTGCCACCGGCACGGGGCTTATCGCAAAGAGCATCGTAAATGCGGCGGCGCACATCGAGGCTACGGACGCTTCTGCAAAGATGATCCTTGAAGCAAAGCGGGACAATCAATCCGCAAAGCTGCACTTTTCCGTACAAGATATGTTCCGCCTGCCCTATGCACAGAAGTCCTTTGATGTGGTGATCGCGTCCAACGCGCTTCACATAGTGCCGCATCCGGAAAAGGCCCTGCAAGAAATCAGGCGGGTGCTGAAGGACGACGGCGTGCTCATCGCGCCAACCTTCACCCACGCGGGGAGCTCGGTTTCCGGCAAGGCAAAAGCCTTTTTCATGAGTATGGCGGGATTCCCCCTCCACAGCAGGTGGACAAGCGAGGAATACCTACGTTTCCTGCGTCAAAACGGCTGGGCGGTGCAGAAAAGCGCGGTGCTAAAGGCCTCGTTCCCGTTGACCTATGCGGAATGCACGAAATCGGAGGGGCCAGATGTCGTTCTTTGAAAACGCCCGCAAGCCCGTGGGCCTCAGCGGAAAACTTATGGTTGCCATGATGAATCTGGGCCACAGCCCTGTGGCGCGGTGGGGACTTCGATTTCTACGACTTGCACCAAATGCCAAGGTGCTGGATTGCGGCTGCGGCGGCGGGGCGAACATAAAACGGCTGCTGAAAAAATGCCCGCATGGCGTCGTCAAGGGCATCGACTATTCGCCCGTCAGCGTGGAGAAGACTAGAAAGCTCAACCGAATTGCGATTCAGGAGGGGCGTTGCGCCGTTCTGCAAGGCAGCGTGGCGGATATGGCGTTTGAGGATAGCTACTTCGATGCTGTCACGGCCTTTGAGACCGTCTATTTCTGGCCTGATTTGCGCCGATGCTTCCGTGAGGTCTGGCGGACGCTGAAGCCAGGCGGGACAATTCTTATCTGCAACGAGAGCAATGGCGATACGGACAAGGACGAGAGGTGGACGCAGACCATCGGCGGCATGACCATCTACAAGGGCATTGAATTACAGGCGTGTCTGGAGCAGGCGGGTTTTCACGAGGTGCAGATACGCAAAAAGAAAAAGTGGCTCTGCGTCACGGCGCGGAAGTAAGGACATCAAGCACGGGCATTTTTGCATCCATCCCGCACATGGCGATAGGCATGACGGTTATAGCGGCTGTGCTGGCGGCAATTATGACAGTTTTTATTCACTGAGGAAGGAACCTATGAAATGTAAAATTGAGAAAAACACCGTGCAGGAGACGCTGATCCTCCCGCTGTATTCCCGAAAGCTGTGTACGGAGCTGTACCCGAACCTTTACAGGGATGAAACAGCGGTTCGTCTGCTCGACCAGATCGACTACGACTTTTCAGAGGCAGAGAAAAACTCCCGCAGTCTGATGCAGCGCTTTGGTGCGCTGGAGGTGGCCATGCGGCAGAGTGATCTTGCTTTCGAGGTGCGGGATTACCTGAAAGGCCACCCCAATGCGGCGGTGGTCAATCTGGGCTGTGGGCTGGACAACACCGGCAGAACCTGCGACAACGGTAGATGCAAGATTTACAATCTGGACTTCCCGGATGTAATCGCCTTGCGGCAGCAGCTACTGCCCGCCGGGGATCGGGAACAAAATATCCTCTGCGACCTGAAAGACACCGCATGGTTTGGCAAAATCGATGCCTCCGGCGGGACGGTGTTCTTTGCCTCCGGGGTGTTCTATTACTTCCTGACCCAGCAGGTCCGGGAACTGGTGCGGGGGATGGCGGACGCTTTCCCCGGCGGTGTGCTGGTCTTTGATGCTGCCAATCGGACGGCAGTAAAGATGATCGCAAAAACATGGCTTAAGACTGCAAAAATCAAGGATGTGGGTGCATATTTTGCGGTTTCGGATGCCGCCAAGGAAATCGGCACGTGGGACAGCCGTCTGCAGGTCACAAGTCGCGGCTATATGCTGGGCTACAACGATTTGAGGGACCCTTCTGTCAGCGGCTTTTTCCGGTTTCTCGCAAGGGTCGGTGACAACGGGATGAAAATGCAAAAGACGAGCGCTTCTTGCCGCCCAATTGGCAAGAAGCGCTCGTCTTTTCTTAACGTGTTGTATGGCGGAGAGAGCGCAAGTTACGCGAGCGTCCTTCTTGCCAGCTCGGCCGCGCCGAGGATTCCTTGGTCGCCGCCGCAGCCCGGGGCGCAGATGTAGCTCTCCATGTCCTTAAGCTCGGCGGTCTGGATGTAGCCACCCAGATATTCGAGGGTCTTCTTGCGAACGATGCCGTAGAGCTGCTCCTGGTGCATCACGCCGCCGCCGAGGACGATGCGACGGGGCGAGTACATGAGCACGAGGTTCGCGCACATCTGCCCCAGATAATCCCCCTCGAGCGCCCACACTTCATCGTTGTCCGCGAGCTCGGCCGCGGGCTTTCCCCAGCGCGCGGCAATGGCGGGGCCGGAGGCGAGGCCCTCGAGACAGCTCGCGTGGCTCGGGCAGACGCAGCGTCCCTCCTCGGTGGGACGGGCCCTTACCAGCATGTGGCCGGCCTCGGGGTGCAGCATGCCGTGAAGGAGCCTGCCCGCGCACATGACGCCCGCGCCCACGCCGGTGCCGATGGTCACGTAGACGGCGTCCTCGAGCCCCTTGCAGCAGCCGAAGACCACTTCGCCGAGGCAGGCAACGTTCACGTCCGTGTCGTAGGTCACCGGAATCCCGAGGGCGTCGGCGAACGCGGCGCGAAGACCATAGCCTCGCCACGCGAGCTTGGGCGTCTGGAGGATGGAACCGTAGCGCTCATCGTTGGGGTCGACGCAGGTCGGGCCGAAGGCGCCGATGCCCAACGCGTCCACATCGCGGGCGGTGAACCACTCGACCATTTGCGGGACGGTCTCGGCGGGCGTAAGCGTCGGGGTCTCCATACGGTCGAGGACCTCGCCGTCGCCGGACACCACGGCACAGACCATCTTGGTCCCGCCGGCCTCGAGGGCGCCGAGCCTCATTTGCTTTTCGCTCATGCGATCCTCCTTACAAAGGGACGCCCGCAGTCATGGTCAACCGCGGGCGCCCATAACGTTGGCTTGTTTCGAGGCGACCCTACCTGGGCACGCGGTCCTGCCTTGCGGCAAACGGGGCGAGCACGGCGTGCGGCTCGCTTTGGTACCAGTAGGCGACGGTGGAGATGTCGTCCTCGCGCTCGTAGAGCTTGATGTCGTCGTTGCCGAGGTCCTGGAACGTCACGCGCAGGTCCTCCTTGAACGAGATCGGGTCGGGAAGGTGCCACCTGTAGAGGCCGTGCCTGGGCAGCGCGTCGTCGTTGGTCGCGAGCATCGGGTTCGGGTTCGGCTTGCCCGCGCTGAAGCGGTCGCGCGTGGCGTCGCGCGTCGAGCGGTACGGGTAGCCGGCGAACAGCGTGTTGAAGCACTGCGCCTCGGGCAGCGCGTGGGGCGGCCTGTCGAGGAAGGCCCAGGCACCGCCGAAGTAGTCCTCGGCTCCCGTCGAGGTGACCGTGGGGAACTCCTCGTCGCCGTCGAGGAAGAACTTCATCTCGCCCTCGCCCCACCAATAGCGCTCCAGGGCGCACAGGGCCATGTAGGTGCCGACGTAGTAGCCCTTGCCGCGCACGCCGTCGAGCACGGTGTAGTCGACGCCCCTGTGGGTGCTGCGCTCGCGGTTAAAGCGGGCGTGGAAGTACATGGCGTCGTCCGGCACGTCGGTGAGCGCGTAGTTGAACGTGTAGAAGATGTACTTAATGAACCCGGGGTGCTCGCTCGTAAGCGTGACCTTGGCGTGCTTCCTGAAAGGCATCTCGAAGTAGCAGTTCATGCCGCCCGTCGGGTTCACGCAGATGGGCATCGAGTTGACGATGGCGCGCTCACCGAAGCCGTTGCAGAAGAAGTCGCCGACAGGGCACTCGACCGAGGGGGTCTCCTCGTCGTCCCAGTAGAAGCGCAGTACGAGGTCGCGCATGACGAAGCTGCCGGCGGCGGTCTTGTCGGGGACGGTCATCCAGATGTGGCGGATGATGCCGGGGCCCTCGATGTCCGCGAGCGTGATGGTCTCGCCGGACTCAAGGGGCACGCAGCACGAGCCCTTGCGGCCGACGCCGAGGTGGCTGGCCGACATGGCGGCGCGGCCCTTCTCGCCCGTGATGTTCTCGGGGGTGATGGCGCGGCTTTCCTCACCGCCGTGCATCCACACGTCCTTAAGGAACTCTCTCATCGTCGACCTCCTCTATTCGTCGTCTTCGCACTCGGCGGAACTGGCACCGTTCACGTAGACGATCTGCTGGCGCGCCTCGTCGACGAGGGCGTCGAAGTCGAGTTTCTCGTCGGGGCGCGCGAGCGCGACCGTCATGGCGAGCGGGAGGTTGACACCCGCGATCACGTGGATCCGGTCGGAGGCGAAGCGGGAGAAGCGCTGGTTCACGCTGCCGCCGAGCGCGTCGGTGAGGACGACGACCTCGTCAGTGCCCGAAAGCGCCGCCTCGACCGCCGCGTCGAGCCCCTCGCCGTTGTCGTTCACGTAGGCGCACACGGCGTTGATGGCGTCGCTCTTACCCGTAAGGAACTCGAGGGTGTCCTTGAAGCCCTGGGCGAGAAGGGAATGGCTCGCCACAACTATCTTTCTCATTGATTCACCAATCTCTTGGGTCGAAGCTAGGCGAGGATGCCGGCGGCGGAGGCGACCATCGCGAGGACGATCACCACGAGGATGAGGACCGTCATGCTCGCGTTCTTCTTGGTAAGAAGGTAATACGCGCTTCCCGTGATGGCGGCGGGGATCATGGCAGGCAGGATCTTGTCGAGCAGCGGCTGAATCTCCATCGAGACGTCGCCGAAGCTGAAGCTAATCGGGCAGGTGACGCCGATGACCGAGGCGATGAGGCAGCCGACCACGGTGAGGCCGAGCACGGAGGCGGCGGCAGTGAGGTTGGGAAGCTTCTCGCTGAAGTCGGTGACGAGCTTCACACCCTGCTTGTAGCCGAACTCGAGGGCGTGCATGCGGACCCAGAAGATGGCCAGGATGAGCGCGAACCAGATGCCGGCTCCCACGGGGTTGCCCTCGATGGCCATGTAGGCGGCGATGGAGCCCATGATGGTCGGGATCATGGTCATGAGCAGGGAGTCGCCGACGCCGGCGAGCGGTCCCATGGTGCCGATCTTCAGGTCTTGGACGGCGTCCGCCGCCGCGAGGCCGTCACGCTCCTCCATGGCCACGCAGGCGCCGAGGATGATGGCGGCGAGCCAAGGCTGGGTGTTGTAGTAGCGGAAGTGGTTGTTGAGCGCTTGCTTATAGTCCTCGTCGTTCGTGTAGATCTTCCTCAGGATCGGCGAGAGGGCGTAGGCGACCGAGGCGCCCTGCTGGGTCTGGTAGTTGAAGGTGCACACGCTCATGAGCCAGCGCCAGTTCGCGTTGCGCAGGTCCTTCTTGGTGACCTTATAGCCGGAGGGCTTGCCCTCGGCGGCGGTGATGTTCTCGTTTTCCATGGTTACTCATCCTCTCCGATGAAGGCGTCTGCGGAAGCGTGGGCGGCGAGCTCGGCGTCCTTCTCGGCACGCTGATAGAACGCGATCGCGAGGGCAACGCCGACGATGGCGGCACCGATGATGGGCACGTTCAGGAAGGCCGAGAGGAAGAAGCCGGCGAGCAGGTACTGGAAGTACTTAGCGGTGGGCATGTAGCGAAGCAGCATGGCGATGCCGACGGCCGGGAGCATCTTGCCGGCGAGGGTGAGGCCGGAGAGGAACCACTGGGGCATGACCTCGAGGAGCCAGTTGACGGCGGGCTGGCCGAGCGTCACGGAAACAAAGACGGGCAGGGCGGCGCACAGACCGAAGAGCGCGGGGCAGACCCACAGGATGGCGTTCATCTGCTTGAACTTGCCCTCGTTGCAGAGCTTCTGGGACTTCTCCACGACGAAGCCGTTGAGGATCTTGGCAATGACGTCGAGCTGGATGCCGAGCATGCCGACCGGCAGGCCGATGGCGAGGCCCGTGTCCGAGCCCAGAGTCACGCCGTAGGCGGTGGCGATGATGGCCATCGTGCCGTAGTCGGGGATCGAAGAGCCGCCGAAGCCCGCGACGCCGAGCTGCATGAGCTGGATGGTGCCGCCGATGACGAGGCCGGTCTGCCAGTCGCCCATGACGACGCCGGTGATAAGGCCCCAGAAGACGGCATAGTTGACGAAGATCATCGGGATGCCGTAGTAGTCCACGTGCTTGATGAAGGCAAGTAGGGTCAAAAGGACGACCTGCAGGATAGTGAAGTTGACCATGATCCCTCCTTAGATGAGGTCGGCGACGGAGACGGGCTTGTCGGCGGGCACGAACTGTGCCGTCACCTTGACGCCGCGGGCGATGAGCGCCTTGTAGCTCTGGACGTTCTCGGCGGAGGCATAGGCGCGCTGGGTGAGCTGGACGCCGTCCTCCTTGACAAGAGAGCCGCCGACGATCAGCGACGGGAACTCGACGCCCGACTCGGCCAGGTGAAGCATCGTCTCGGGCTCCTTCGCGATGACGAAGACCTTCTCGCGGTCGTACTTGCCCGCCGCGAAGTTCTTGAGCGCGGTCTCCTCAGAGATGATCGAGACGGCCATGCCCGCGGGGCGCGCCATCCTCATGGTGGACTTCAGGACCTCATCGCCGGCGACCTTGTCGTCGACGACCATGACTCGGGTCGCGCCCGACACCGGGGCCCACTGCGTCACGATGATGCCGTGAAGCAGGCGATTGTCGATTCGTGCCATAACAACACTCATGTTTGCTCCTATCAAATGAAGTTTTACGTTCGGTACTGCCTCGGCGCTATCCGGATTCGCGCCGGGCAAGGGGTTATCGGATTATTGAGGACGCGCGGTCAGCTTGCGGCGGCGCGGGGAAGGTCACTCGTCGAGCAGGAGGTCCGAGGAGCCGAGGCGCTCTTCTCGCGCCGGGGCGGCGCTCACGCTTATGTAGTCGAAGACATATGCGATCTCGCTTACGGGAACCTCTACGCGATAGCGCGTCGAGATGCTCGAGAAGCTCTGCCTGAAGGACTCGATGAAATCGGCACGCTCCTCCTCGAAGCGGTCCTGGCCAACGTAGGTCTCAATGGGGTTTCTGGTAACAAGGCGCTCGACGAGACAGCAGAGGTGGACGTAGAGCCCAATGATGGCGTTGCTGCCGATCTTCTCGCCTGTCCTGCGCTGAAGCTCGTGCACGGCGCTCTCGATCTCGTGGAATAGCCGCTCCGGGTCGAGGATGGTGATGGAGCGGATGACGTTCTGCAGCGTCATGTTCGAGAGCAGCTTCTCGTGGAAAGAAGAGAGCTCGGAAGCGTCAAGCCACCTGCCGAACACGGCATCGACCTTAGAGGCGGACGCCGTCGACATGATGTCCTCGAGGGCGACGAAGGGGACGGAGGCGACCCCGGGGTCTCCCGTGCCGATGACGGCGCAGACGCGGTGCTCGGAGAAAACGGCGTCGTTCGACCCGTTCGCGACGAGCTGCTTGAAGGGCCTCGTGAGCAGGCGCGCGCCTATGGTGCGCGGGAGGCTCTGCGAGACGAGCTGGCGTATCCTCTCCGCGGCGTCGACCCCGGACTCGGAGCAGAAGACGATGGCGTCCTCACGGTTGACGCGCTCGATCACCTTGCAGTGCGTCACGCACGCGGCGGTCGCATCGCCAAGAACCTCGGCGATGGACTTGCCGCCGAGCAGCCCGACCCCGATCTCGAGCGCAAGACCGGTAGAGACGTTGTTCACCACGCCGATAGTGGAGTCGGTAACGTTCTCGAGGGCCTTATAGGCCTCCTCCAAGGAGCCCATGTCGACGAGGAACACGACCCCGGTGCAGTAGGAATGGCGGTCGACGAGGCGCTGGAGCGGACCGACGATGTCCTTCAGCTGCTGGTCGTAGGGCATGTCGACCGCCTCGTACACATGCATGCCGAGCATACGGTTCGCCGCGTCGGCGATGCTCGTCGCCGTTGAGTAGCCGTGGGACAAGATGACGCAGAGCGTTCGAAGGGCCTTCGCGTCGCGAGACTCCGATGCGACGCACAGCGTCAGAAGCGTCTTCGTGAAGTGATCGAGCGAGATTCCCAGCGCCCCTTCCACGTCTGCGGCGACCTGATCGGAGACGCTCGAGGCAAACGGTAATTCGGAGGTCACGGCACCGAGGAGATGCGAGATTTGCTCCGCACAGGCAGACTTTCGCTTAGCCAGGCCGATGCCCGGCCACAACTGCAGGCAAATCTCCTGGGCCAGTAGAAAAGCGACCTTCCTCGAAAGCTCGATGCCATAAGAAGAGCCTGCGTCGGCAAGGACCGCGCCCACGATGCGCTCGAAGGCGCGCGACCTCGAGGAGGTAACGCCGCGGCCGAAGATCAAGTGATCCTCAACGCCGCGCACAGCGGAGACAGCTTGCGAGACGAACTCGGAGACAGAGAGCTCCCCGGCGCAGAATCGCTCATCGAGAGAGCGCAGGGCATCGAGCGCCTGCTCGACCGGCCCTGTGCTCTCGGCGGCATCCAGGGACGCGTCGATCAGAACGCCATCATCGGGCTGTTGATCGATCTGCGCGGAGGAGAGGAGCCCGCTGGGAAGAAGATACGGGCGAACGACGACGTAGTCGCCCTCGCGATTGAGGACCGCTTGGGCGCAGCAGTTCGTCACGCAGGCGCGCAAGCCGGCGATGTTATCGGAAAAGTCCGCGTTCACGAGGCAACGGTATGCGCCGCGGCTAATCTTCACATCAGAACCGATTCGGCACCCCTCGCTGCGCAGGAAGCTCAAGATGAGATCCTCGCGCTCCTCGGGGGTCCGCTCCTTGAGTGAGGGGACGCGGGCACAGATGGGCATTTTGCTGTAGGCCGAGGAAACCTTCAGGTCATCGGCGGAAAGCGTCGTCGAAAGAACGAGGCGAGCGCGCGGCGCATCCTGGGAGGCATCGAGCCCGAGGGCCGTCGCAAGGCAGTGCTCCATCGCAGAGGGAGAGAGTGCCTCGATGCCGTTGACAAAAACCACACCCCCGCGCGATTTCGCGATCGACTCGTCAAGAAGCCCGTTGAACGAGGCGGCGTCCGGGACCCCGGCGCAGTCGATGCGCACATAGGAGGAGTCGCGGGGCAGCAAGCCCTGGTTCTTGCCGTACTCGTACACAAGACGAGAAAGGAAAGACTTGCCGACACCCACGCCGCCGCTCAAGAGGATGGGCAGGCCGAACGGAGGGTACTGAACCGCAGCCTTGCACTGCTCGACAACGGAGCTGAGGCTCAGGTCAAAGCCCACGGCACGCGCGAAGTCACGGTGATCGGCGATTCCCGTCGCCTGGATGAGGTCGGCGAGCGAGGCGTACTCGCTTGCAGAGAGCTTTACCTGAAAACGCTTCTGGAACGCGCGGCGATGAAAATAACGGACAGGCCTGCCCGCCACCTTAACCACAAGGCCGGCGCGAACAAGGTCGTTGAGGTACTGGCTCGCCAGGCTCCTGGAGATGATGAGCGTCTCGGCGATGTCGGAGGTGGACAGACGGGCAAGGTCATCGAGCGAGACGGCAGAGGTAAGGGCCTCGAGATGCTCGAGAATCCTGTCCCTCATGTCGACGGGTTTCTTTGCCAAGCTGTCCTGTGTGGTCTTGTCCATGACTTCTTACCTCCTTGTACAAGGAGTATAAGGGGAACACAGAGAACGGAAGGGGGCGCGTGGGGGAATCAACAGCCCCGAGGAGAAGTTCACCACTTGAGGGGCAGAAAACAACGGCCATTGAACATTCAGGGCCGACGCTCAACACTTCGGCTCGACACTTCGCTTTGGAAAGGGCCCTGCGCGATGGTGCAGCCCTCCATCTCGCAGCACAGGTCGCCGAAGGTCGCGAGGATGCGCTCCTTCTGTTCCGTGGGCGAGACCGCTCGGTGGGCAAGGTCCTCTCAAAAGGGGTCGTCCGACGCCGCAAGACCTCGATGACCGACTACCGCCTCGAGCAAGTGGCGGATTACCTCTGCACTATCGAACTTGCCTTGGTCAAGTACGAAGCCAAGGAGAACGGTGAGACGTACAACAAGTTCTTCGGAGGTATAGGCTCTTTCAAGAGGAACTGGCTCAAGCAAGCCCGCAGCAAGCGGATATAGCTGGTCTCGCGGTTTCGCAAGGAACGGTCGGTTCTCCTCTGGCGAGGAACCCCGGGCGACGTGCTTCGAGCAGCGGAAGCTGAAGCGCAAGCAGAAGCAGCGCGGGCATTGATCGGTGCCGACATGGGCCCAGACTTGAACAGCGCTACGGCCCCTGTTCACGGGGCGCGAAACCGCAAAGGTTGCACAGAGGTTGCAAAATAAGAAGCCCCCGACCTGTTTTCGCAGGTCAGAGGCTTGAAATCAACGAATATCGTTTATTCCCACTCGATGGTCGCGGGCGGCTTGGACGTGATGTCGTAGCACACGCGGTTGGCGCCAGGAACCTCGGCAACGATGCGGCCAGAGATGCGGGCTAGTACGTCATAGGGCAGCTTGGCCCAGTCGGCGGTCATGGCATCGCTGGACTCGACGGCACGCAAGATGATCGGGCGCTGGTAGGTGCGCTCGTCGCCCATAACGCCAACGGACTTGATGTCAGGCAGGACCGCGAAATACTGCCAGCAGCTGTGCTCGGAGTTGCGCTCGCCGGTCTGCTCAAACAGACGCTGGTTGTAGGCGTCGAGCTCCTCGCGCACGATGGCATCGGCGTTCTTGAGGATCTCGAGCTTCTCCTTGTCGACCGCGCCGATGATGCGGATGGCCAGGCCCGGGCCCGGGAAGGGCTGACGGAACACGATGTGACCCGGCAGGCCCAGCGCCAGACCAAGCGCGCGGACCTCGTCCTTAAAGAAGTGGTCGAGCGGCTCAATGAGGTCGAAGTGCACGCCCTCGGGGAACGGGATCAGGTTGTGATGGCTCTTGATAGTGGCCGTCTTGCCGCCCGTCTTGCGAGCGCCGGACTCGATGATGTCGGGGTAGATAGTGCCCTGAGCCAGGTACTTGACCGGCTTGCCGTCGGTCTCGAGCTGCTGCGCCACGGCGAAGAACTCTTTCCAGAACTGCGTACCGATGATACGGCGCTTCTCCTCGGGCTCGGTCACGCCGGCCAGAAGCTCGGCGTAGCGGTCCTCGGCATGAACGTGGATAAAGTCGACGTCAAATTGCTTGGTGAAGACCTCCTCCACCTGCTCGGGCTCGCCCTTGCGCAGCAGGCCGTGGTTGATGAACACGCAGGTCATCTGCTTGCCCACGGCGCGGGCGCCCAGCGCAGCCACGACGGAGGAGTCGACGCCGCCGGACAGGGCCAGAATCACGCGGTCGTTGCCGACCTTCTCGCGGAACTCAGCCGTCATGGTCTCGACCAGGTTGTCCATGCTCCAGTTGGGCTCCAGGCCGCAAATCTCAAACAGGAAATTGCTCAGCAGCTGCTGACCGTACTCGGAGTGCTTGACCTCGGGGTGGAACTGCGTGGTGAAAATCTTGCGCTCGACGCACTCCATGGCGGCAACCGGGCACACGTCGGTGCTGGCGGTAACGGTAAAGCCCTCGGGCACCTCGGAAACGGCGTCGCGGTGGCTCATCCACACGGTCTGCTCCATAGGCGTGGAGTTAAAGAGCTTTGCGCCAGCCGTGCGCGTGATGGTGGCGCGGCCGTACTCGCCCACCTCGGAGTGGCCGACCTTGCCGCCGAGCGTCACTGCCGTGATCTGATGGCCGTAGCAGAAGCCCAGGACGGGAAGGCCCAGGTCAAAGATGGCAGGATCGATGGACGGAGCGTCCTCGGCATACACGGAGGCCGGACCGCCAGAAAGGATGAGCGCAGAGGCGTTCATCTCGCGAATCTCATCGGCCGAGATGTCGCAGGGCACAATCTCGGAATACACATTGAGGTCGCGGACACGACGGGCAATGAGCTGACCGTACTGCGCACCAAAGTCGAGTACGAGGACCTTTGCGGAAGCCTTTTGATCCATGGTTCCCCCTCTTGTTGGCGGGGAGCCGGTGCCCACCCGCGTGAATGAACGAAAATAACTTTCATAGTGTACACGTTATATGGGGTTTCTCGTCCCTCGCAGCCATCAGCGCACGGCAAACGCACGACCTAGACCCCTATTTGACGGTAATTGAAGTGTTACCAAACGTTACGGATGATGTAATACGTTTGAACATTGGACGCCCTGTGCCACAATACTGCCGAACGACTCCGCCTCTGCGGCGGCAAATACGATAGGAATACCAGCATGAAGCGCATCCTTCTCATCGCCACGGGCGGCACCATCGCATCGACCGAGGACGGCAACGGCCTCTCCCCCGCCCTGACCGGTGAGGAGCTCGCCCAGAGCGTCCCCGAGATCTCGGGCCTCTGCGAGCTCGACGTCGTGCAGCCCATGAACATCGACAGCACCAATATGCGCCCGAGCGACTGGATGCGCATCCGCGATGTCATCGTCGAGGGCTATGCCGACCACGACGGCTTTGTGATCCTACACGGCACGGACACTATGAGCTACACCGCGGCAGCGCTTTCGTATCTGATCCAGGACAGCCCCAAGCCCATCGTGCTCACCGGCTCGCAAAAGCCCATGGGCAATCCCTTTACCGACGCCAAGCTCAACCTGTACCAGAGCCTGCTCTATGCGCTCGACGAGCATTCGCACGATGTGTCGATTGTGTTTGGCGGCGTCGCCATTGCCGGCACGCGCGCCCGCAAACAGCGCACCATGAGCTTTAACGCATTCATTAGCGTCAACTATCCGCCCATCGCCTATATCCGCAACGACCGCATCGTGCGCAACGGGCTTCACGGCACGCATCAAGGCGAAAACCCGGTGCGTTTCTACGACAGCATCGACCCGCGTGTATTTGTACTCAAGCTTACGCCCGGCGTAAACCCGGGCATCCTCGACGCCCTTGCCGATAGCTACGATGCTGTAATTCTTGAGACCTTTGGCATTGGCGGTATTCCCGAGTTTGGTGAGTCCGGCGAGTCATTCCAGGAGGCGATTTTTCGCTGGGTCGGTTCGGGTCGCACCGTCGTTATGACCACGCAGGTCCCCGAAGAGGGCCTCGATCTGGGCGTTTATGAGGTCGGCCGAGCTTACGCCGATCATCCGGGTATTTTGCGCGGCGACGACATGACCACCGAGACGCTCGTGGCCAAAACCATGTGGGCGCTCGGCCAGTCACGTGATGCGGCCGAGATTCAGCGCCTGTTCTACAGCCAAGTCAACCACGACCGCATCCCGATGGCGTAATTCAGTTGTCGACGAGTATCCCCTATTCGATACCCTCGAGAAGCTCTGACACCGTCATGCCGAGTGCGGGCGCGATCTTAAATAGAACCTTGAGCGTGAAATTTGCCGTCCCATCTTCGATTCGGTCGAGGTAGGGTCGGCTGATTCCTGTCGCCACACAAAAATCAACCTTGGAGATACCAAGGTCTCTGCGTGTCTCTTCGACCCGCCTGCCAAGAATCTGTTTCGCACGTTCGTCCATGCAGCCGAGTTTGAAATGGAGCCGAACATAAACGTAAACTATAGTTTACGTTTTGCCGAATACACAGGAGTTTTCTATGTCGGGTTCTTCGGTCCGCATGTACCGAGCCACGCCTCGCACAAACAGCGCGCCGCCCAAGCTCGTCGTCGTTGAAGCAGAAGCCCTTTCGCCCGATGAGCGCACGGCATTTGCATTGCTATCAAGTCGCGTCGCCGCTGTTCTGGTCCCTTGCCCGGCGCAAGGTGAACTTGCCATCCAATGCCAAGCGCACAGCTGCTCGCTCAATCAGGCTACCGTAATCGCAACCAGCCAGCGCGGTCTGCCTCTTCTCTTGGAAGCCGGTATCGCGCTCGCCCTTCGCGGTGCCGGATACGAAAACGAGGCCGCCGCCGACATGGTCTTTAAACCACGATCAAGCGGCGGCCTCGCAGCAGCCATTGAATATGCGTGCAGGCTCGTTGCCTAAAAGGACAAGCTAGAAACCAAAGCCAAAGCCCGTTCCAGTAATCGCCGAATACATAAAGTAGACGTTGATCACATTGAGGAACACACCCGTGATGCAACCGTTGCGCAGGTAGCGCTCGCACGCAAGGCGTGCCATCACAGCGGAGTCCTCGTTGTTCTTTGCCTGACGTCCCGCCGTAAAGTACGTTGCCACGCTCAGCAGCAGGTTGAGCACCGGAAGCGCCAACAGCTCATAGCTCTTGCCCCAGCGCGTCACCTCGCCGGCGGCGTTAAACTTCGTTGCCACCTCGGGGCCAATGTTGGGGATTACAAACGCCGCTACCACCAGCGGAAGCACCGCAAGCACGAGCAGCGCAATACCCATGTAGCCAGCTTTTTTGCCATATTTAAACATATGCGTCGTCCTTACACGTTAAAGCGGAAGTGCACGACGTCGCCATCGGCCATGACATAGTCTTTGCCCTCGATGCGCAGCTTGCCGGCAGCCTTGGCGCCCTGCTCGCCACCGAGCTCGATGTAGTCGTCGTAGCCAATAACCTCGGCCTTAATAAAGCCGCGTTCAAAATCGGTGTGGATGACGCCGGCGGCCTGCGGGGCGGTCGCGCCCTGACGAACCGTCCAGGCCTTGACCTCCATCTCGCCAGCCGTAAAGAACGACTGCAGACCGAGCAGCTTATAGGCCGCCTGCGCGAGCACGTCCAGACCGGGCTGCTCCAGGCCCAGGCTCTCCAGGTAGTCGGCGGCGTCCTCGGGATCGAGCTCGGAAAGCTCGGCCTCAATCTTGGCGCAGATGGGCAGCGGCTTGACGCCATCAATGGGCGTCAGGTCCTCGTTGAGCATGTCCTCGTCTACGTTGGCCACATACAGGATGGGCTTCATGGTGAGCAGGAACAAGCCCTTGGCAGCGGCGCGCTCCTCGTCGGTCATCTCCATGGACGCGGCGCGCTTGCCCTCGTTGAGCCAGGCAAGCAGGCGCTTGGCGACCTCAAACTTGGGCATGAGCTCCTTGTCGCGCTTGGCCTCCTTCTCGAGCTTGGGCAGCTGCTTCTCGAGCGTGCCCATGTCGGCCAGGATGAGCTCGGTCATGATGGTGTCGGCATCGCCGGCGGGATCGACGAACTCGCCCGTGCGGCCCACCTCACGCATGACGTTGGGGTCCTTAAAGTAGCGCACGACCTCGCAGATGGCGTCGGTCTCGCGGATGTTTGCCAAGAACTGGTTGCCCAGGCCCTCGCCCTCGTTGGCACCCTTCACCAGGCCAGCGATGTCGACAAACTCGACCGTCGCCGGCACAATGCGGCCGGGGTTAACGATGTCGGCGAGCTTTTGCAGGCGGCTATCGGGCACATCGACGATACCCACGTTGGGGTCGATCGTGGCAAACGGGTAGTTGGCGGCAAGGCCGGTCTTTTTGGTAAGCGCGGTGAACAGCGTCGACTTGCCCACGTTGGGCAGGCCCACGATACCGATGGAAAGGGACACGACAGCTCCTTTTGGTACAGGTACTTCAAACCGTATAAGTATAGCGCCGCCGCAGCATCCGGGCGAATCCGGACACCGCGGCGGCGCAA
>UQZC01000010.1 GCA_900545505.1 uncultured Collinsella sp. | reverse complement strand
CTCGGAGCCAGCCCTGAGTCGCCTGACATGGGAATCGCAACCCGCTACTTGAGCTTCAATGCCTCCATCATGGGCGCGGCGGCGTCCCAATCGATCTTCCAGCCAATCGACACGCGGACGGTCTCGCCCGTCGCGGGAGCCGTCGCAAACAGCGTATGGCCGTTGTCGGGACCGGTAAAGCGCAGCCACGTTATGCCGTTGTACTCGGCCTGGTCGGTTGTTGTCTCCTTGCCTTCGTAGACCTGCTCTAGGCTTGCAACCTCTTCCTCCGGCGAGCGCGGGAAGATGCTGATGTTCAGGCGTCCTCCAGTCTCGTCGTGGAAGAAGTTTGCCTTTTCGCGCTCTTCGTCGGACGAATCCAGCGTGTACCCATCGGCGGCCTCGATGCTGTACGATGCGCAGTCGATGCCCGTTAAATCTGCCTTCTCGCCAGAATCGGCCACGCCGCCGGCCGCCTTGAACTCCTTGGTCTCGCATCCCGTGGTGTCAAAGTGCATGGCCTCATGATTCTTGGCGGGGGCATAAGCGTCTACGAACTCGACAGTGATGGGCCCGTAGTACGCCGTCTTGGACGCCCAGAAATACACGTACTCAACGGTCTCGCCCGGGCCGATATCTGGCCTCTCGGAAAGGTCGATGCCCTCGTGCAGCTCATCGGGAGCCTCGCTTGCAACGTAGTCGAGCACGGCCGCCTTGCCGGAAGTAAACAACGGGTCGCCTGCCTCAAGATCGCCCTGGGCAGCATGCACGTTAAAGGAACTGAACGTCCTGTTCTTTGTGTTGTTGTTGGTGATCTTGATGTGCAGGTAAAAGCCGTCCTGCAGCTTGGCATCGCCGCGATAGAACGTACCGTGAGCCACCGACTCATAGGTAATGCCTGCCACCTCGACCGTCTGCGAATCATAGGCCCTGGGCTTTTCCTGCACAGGCGCGCTGCCGCCCGAACCGCCAGGCGAGCCGCTCGGAGCACTACCGCCACAGCCGGCCACTGTACACGCCAGCACGGCCGAAAGCGTCACGGTGGGAATTCCTAACAGCAGTTTCTTTGTCATGGGCCTCATCATTCTCACCGCTCCTTTCGGCTTGCAGCTCATCCATTGCCCGAGTCCCAAGTCGACCCCGTGGCATCGGCTTCCACTATGAGCGTATGACGAAACACGGCGCCGGCGAAGTGACCCGTGGCCCAAATAACGACCCACCAGCGTTCCTTATGGGCCAAAAGAACTCGCACATGCACGCCCCCGGCCCATAAAACGAGACGTCTGTCCCAATGTTCGATTCGATCCAACAATCCGCACGACACGTTTTCGACAACGTATCCAACCGCAAACGCAGCAAGACGCATTCGGCCGCCTTCAAATTTACTCGGGCAGAACCGACTCGGTTTTGTCCGAGTAAACTCGAGCATAAACTGATCCATGCGATACAATTAACTCGGACAAAACCGAGTCGGAAGGAACCGAGTAAGTGGAATTTATTGGCAGGGAGCGTGAGCTCGCCCGTATTAAGAAAACGCTCAAAGCACCCGAGCAGCGCAATGTTCTCATTTACGGCAGGCGTCGCGTCGGAAAAAGTGAGCTCATCAAGCAGGCGCTAACCGATTTGTCGGACGTCGCAACGGTCTATTACGAGTGCCGCCAAACCTCCGAGGCAGACAACCTCGAGAGTCTGTCCGTCCTTGTTGCTGAAGCGCTGAGCTTTCCTCCGCTCGCCTTCACAGGCATCCGCGAGCTCATCGAATTTCTGTTTGCCCAAGCTAAAGACAAGAACATTACCCTCGTTCTCGACGAATACCCCTACTTGAGAGATGCGGTTAAAGGCTTAGACAGCATTCTTCAGACCTCAATCGACGCCCACAGGGAAGACTCACGTTTAAACATTGTCCTGTGCGGCTCCTACGTTGAGATTATGAAATCCCTCATCGAGCATGAAAGCCCCCTCTACGGGCGAATTGATCTCGCGCTTGAGCTTAAGCCCATGGATTACTTTGACGCTGCGAAGTTCTATCCCGCGTTCTCGCCCGAGGACAAGGTGCGGCTCTATAGCGTTTTTGGCGGTATCCCCTTTTACAATCGCCTCATCGATCAATCCCAAAGCGTACGCGACAACATCATCGAGCTCGTCACGGAACCTGGCGCCCGCTTAGAAAGCGAGGTGCCGTCCTATCTCAACGCCGAGATCTCGAAGATGACCAACGCCAACGAAGTTTTCGGGGCTCTCGCACAAGGCTACTCCCGTTGGGGGGACGTGCTGGCACAGTCGCACGTCTCGAGCGGTCCGGCCATGGCAGACGTGCTCGACAAGCTCATGTCACTCGAAATCGTCCAAAAGCGTGCACCCATCAACGACCCTACGAACAAGCGCAAGTCTGGCTACTTTGTAGTGGATCCGCTTTCGCTCTTTTACTATCGCTATGTTTTCCGCAATGCCTCAGCGCGTCAGCTGCTCGACCCGGAAGTCTTCTATGATCGTCACGTCTTCCAAGACTTCGAGGAAAACTACGTTCCTCATATGTTCGAGGAGATCTGCCGTCAATACCTCGTGCGGCAGAACAGGACCGGCAAGATCGAACCGGCTTTCGACGCCATAGGCAAGTACTGGTACGACGACCCCGCAAACAAAACGAGCGGCGAATTCGATGTGGTAACGCAAGACCCCGAGGGCTACGCATTCTACGAAGCAAAGTTCCGCAAATCCCCCATCACGCAAAAAATGGTCGACGAGGAAATCGCCCAAGTCGAGGCAACGGGACTCAAGTGCCATCGCTATGGATTCTTCTCCCGTTCGGGCTTCGAAGCTGGCGAAAGCGATCGAACCGTCTTCATCGACCTGCCGCAGATGTTTGGATAGGACAGGACAGGTCCCTCCCGCATTCCAAGCATTCATTATCTAATCGAACGGTTGTTCGATGGATTTCGTGTTGGTTGGAATCGCCTGTGGGCTGGGCTATGCTACCTTGACTATCTATATGACTTAAACGCAGCAAGGGAGCACCGAGAGAGCGAGTATGGCAAAAAACACCGCAAACTATGGTAACGACAGTATCCGCCAGCTCAAGGACGAGGAACGCGTACGCCTGCGCCCTGCCGTCATCTTTGGCTCGGACGGGCTCGACGGCTGCGCGCATGCCGCCTTCGAGATCCTGTCCAACGCCGTTGACGAGGCGCGCCAGGGCTACGGCAAGCTCATCACCCTTACCGCCTTTCGCGATGGTTCCATTCAGGTAGAGGACAACGGCCGCGGCTGCCCGCTCGACTGGAACCCCTCCGAGAAACGCTTTAACTGGGAACTTGTCTTTTGCGAGCTCTATGCCGGCGGCAAGTATAACAACAACCAGGGCGGCGACTACGATTTCTCGCTCGGCACCAACGGCCTGGGCTCGTGCGCGACCCAGTACGCTTCCGAATACATGGACGTCACCGTCTGGCGTGACGGCAACAAGTACTCCTTACACTTTAAGAAGGGCAAGGTCGTCGGCGCCAAAAAGAAGGCACTCGAGATTGAGCCTAGCGACGAGAACCGCACCGGCACCACTATCAAGTGGCGCCCCGATCTTGAGGTCTTTACCTCGATTAGCATTCCCCACGATTGGTATCGCGAAACCATGCGCCGTCAGGCCGTGGTCAACGCTAACGTGACCTTCCGCCTGCGTATCGAGGGCGACGATGGCGAGTTTTCCGAAGAGGATTTTTGCTATCCCAAAGGCATCGAGGACTACGTGCTCGAGAAGGTCGGTACCGACTACCTTACCGAGCCCTTCTTTATCGAGGCCGACCGTCGCGGTCGCGATCGCGAGGACCTGCCCGATTACAACGTAAAAATCACCGCATGCATGTGCTTCTCGCGCACCTTCATGATGCAGGAGTACTACCACAACTCATCGTGGCTCGAGAACGGCGGTTCGCCCGAGAAGGCCGCCCGCAGCGCTTTGACCAGCGCCATCGATGCCTACATTAAGCAACAGGGCAAATACAACAAAAACGAGAGCGGCATTAAGTGGCAGGACGTCCAGGACTGTCTGGTACTAGTGACCAACTGCTTCTCCACCCAGACGTCTTACGAAAACCAGACTAAGAAGGCCATCAACAACCGCTTTATCCAGCAGGCCATGACGGCATTCTTTAAGGAACGCCTCTCGACCTACTTGATCGAGAACAAAGACGCCGCCAACAAGATCATGGAGCAGGTGCTCATCAACAAGCGCTCGCGCGAGAATGCCGAGAAGACGCGCCAGAGCATCAAGACCAACTTGCAGCAGAAGACCGACATGGCCAACCGCGTGCAGAAATTCATCGACTGCCGCTCCAAGGACAAGAGCCGTCGCGAGATCTACATCGTAGAGGGCGACTCGGCAGCAGGCGCCATTCGAACCTCGCGCGATGCCGAGTTCCAGGGCGTTATGCCCGTCCGCGGCAAGATCCTCAACTGCCTGAAGGAGGACTACCCGCGCATCTTTAAGTCCGACATCATCATGGACCTCATGCGCGTGCTGGGCTGCGGCGTGGAGATCAAAGACAAGCGCATCAAGAACCTTGGCGCCTTTGACCTGGACAACCTCAACTGGAACAAGGTCATCATCTGTACGGACGCCGACGTCGACGGTTACCACATCCGCACGCTCGTGCTCACCATGCTCTACCGCCTGGTGCCCACACTTATCGACGAGGGCTACGTCTATATCGCCGAGTCGCCGCTCTACGAGATCAACTGCAAAGAAAAGACCTACTTTGCCTACACCGAGCTCGAGAAGAACGGCATCCTTAAGGAGATCGGCGACCAGAAGTGCTCCATCAACCGCTCCAAGGGTCTTGGTGAGAACGACCCGGACATGATGTGGCTCACCACCATGAACCCCGAGACACGTCGCCTGATCAAGGTGGAGCCCGAAGACGTCACCAAGATGGAGACCATGTTCAATCTGTTGCTGGGCAACGACGAGGCAGGCCGCAAGCGCCATATCTCCGAGCACGGCAAGGAATATCTGGACCAGCTGGACCTGCAGTAGCAGCAAATCGATAACGACGGCCCATAAGAAGTTCAAGAGGAAATCGTGGCAAAGAAGAAGACGAAGAACCAGCCAAAGAAAAAGCAGGTCAACGCCGAGAACGTCATCGGCCTGCACTCCGAGGTCACTGATCAGCCGATTACGCAGACGCTCGAGGTCAACTACATGCCCTACGCCATGAGCGTCAACGTCTCGCGTGCGTTCCCCGAGATCGACGGCTTTAAGCCCTCGCACCGCAAGCTGCTCTACACCATGTACAAGATGGGTCTGCTCAAGGGCGAGCGCCAGAAGAGCGCCAACATTGTGGGTCAGACCATGAAGCTCAACCCGCACGGCGATGCCGCGATCTACGAGACGATGGTGCGCCTGGCGACGGGCAACGAAGCGCTGCTTGCGCCCTTCGTGGAGTCGAAGGGCAACTTTGGCAAGTACTATTCGGGCGACCTGAGCTACGCCGCCTCGCGTTACACCGAGGCCAAGCTCTCCCCCATCAGCGCCGAGATCTTCAAGGACATCGACAAGGACCCGGTCGACTTCGTCGACAGCTACGATGGCGCCATGAAGGAGCCGCGCCTGCTGCCCACCACGTTCCCGAACATCCTCGTCTCGGCCAATAAGGGCATCGGCGTCGCCATGGCGTCCGACATCTGCGGTTTCAACCTCAACGAGGTCTGCACCGCCACCATGCACTACCTGCAGGATCCCGACTGCGACCTGCTTGAGTATATGCCCATGCCCGACTTCTCGACCGGCGGCGAGATCATCTACCGCCGCGAGGAGATGGAAAAGATTGTCGAGACCGGACTGGGTAGCTTCCAGATTCGCTCCCGCTGGCGTTGGATTCCCGAAGAGCGCATCATCGAGGTCTACGAGATTCCCTACACCACTAAGACCGATGTCATCATCGAGCGCATCGTCAAGCTCTCCAAGGAGGGCAAGGTCAAGGAGATCGCAGACATCCGCGACGAAACCGACCTCTCGGGTTTGCGCATCGCCATCGACCTTAAGCGCGGCGTCGACCCCGATAAGCTCATGGCCAAGCTCTATCGCTCGACCACGCTGCAGGATTCGTTCTCGTGCAACTTCAACGTGCTGGTCGATGGTTACCCTCGCGTTATGGGCGTGCGCCAGATCCTGCACGAGTGGGTCAAGTGGCGTATTGAGTCCACGCGTCGCCGCATTAACTTTGACCTGGGCAAAAAGTCCGAGCGCCTGCACCTGCTGCACGGCCTCGAGGCGATCCTGCTCGATATCGACAAGGCCATCGCCATCATCCGCGGTACCAAGCTCGAAGCCGAGGTCGTGCCCAACCTTATGCGCGGCTTCGACATCGACGAGACCCAGGCCGAATTTGTTGCCGAGCTCAAGCTCCGCAACATCAACGAGGAGTACATCCTCAACCGCACCAAGGACATCGCCAAGCTCGAGGGCGAGATTGCCGAGCTTGAGGAGATCCTCTCCAGCGAAGAGAACATCAAGAAGGTCATCAGCGACGAGCTGGCCGCGGTCAACAAGAAGTATGTGATGCCGCGCCGCACGGGCAGGATCGAGCCCCATGAGGTTATCGAAGTAAGCTTGGAGCCCGAGGTCGAGGAGTACCCGGTCACCATCATGCTCTCGCGCGATGGCTACCTCAAAAAGATGACGGACCGCGTGCTCAAGAAGGCAACCACGCTCAAGTACAAGGACGGCGACAAACCCTTTATCGAGTTTCCGTCCTCCAACACCCACGAGCTGCTGGTCTTTACCAACAAGAGCCAGGTGTACAAGTGCAAGGTTGCGGCATTTGAGGACACCAAGTCGGCCCAGCTGGGCTCGTACCTGCCGACCGATCTTGAGATGGAACCCGACGAGAGTGTCATCTGGGTCATCGACCCCGATGACTACAAGGCCGACGTGCTGTTCGTCTTTGAGAACGGCCGTGTGGTGCGCGTCGCACTTTCTGGATATGTCACCAAGACCAACCGCAAGCGCCTGAAGAACGCCATCTATGGCGGCAGCAAGCTGCTGTATGCCCAGGTGCTCAACACAGATCGCGACATCGCGCTGGTCTCGAGCGACTACCGTCTGATGAACTTCAACACGTCGCTGCTCAAAACCAAGACGACCACCAACACGCAGGGCATCCAGGCCTTTACCGCCAAGAAGGGCCGCTCGGTCACCACCGTCGGCACGACCGAAGAAATCCTTGGCGCCGGCGTCTCGGCCGAGAAGTTTACCGCGCAGAGCCTCCCCTCTGCCGGTGCCCTCATGAAAGAAAACGACATGCCGAGCTTGTTTGACTAGGTACCACGGCAACGAGATCGTTAGATACTTCTCAAAGCGACGAGGCCCGGAACGCAACGGCATTGCGCCCGGGGCTCGTCGTTTTTCTTCTCAACTATTTTTTTACGCAGATAAATTGATTTCTGCTTATTTTTCTGCGTAAAAAAATGTCAGCGTCACTGCTACGATGCCCTTTGGCCAGTCGTTAGCAAAACTTGCAAAAGTTAGCAAAAGTTGCAAAACTTGCAAAAGTTAGCAAAACTTGCAAAAATTAGCAAAACATGCAAAGGAGCTACCATGGAGTACAGCAAGAACCCCTTTACCCCGACGTTCGGAAGCGTCCCTCCCTTTCTAGCGGGTCGCGAGCATATCCTGCGTGACATCAACCGTGGCTTTATCAACGGCCCGGGAGATCCCAACCTGTCGACCATTTTTACTGGCGCAAGGGGAACGGGCAAGACGGCGCTTCTCTCGCTCCTTTCAGAAACGGCGCTTGAACACGACTGGATCGCAGCAAATGTCTCCGCCATGCCAGGCATGCTCGAAGATATTATCGAGCGAACCAAAGAAGCCGCAGATAGCTACCTCTCACAGCCTCACGCGCGCATAAACGGTGTTCAAATTGGCCCAGTGGGCATCGATTGGACATATGCTCAAGAGGCTCAGGGCAACTGGCGCACGCGCATGAATGGCATCTTTAAGCAACTCGAAAAACATGACATCGGACTTCTCATCACCATCGATGAAGTCACCGTCGATCTCGAAGAAATGCTTCAATTTGCCTCTGTTTACCAGCACTTTGTACGCGAAGGTAAAAAAGTTGCCCTACTCATGGCAGGACTGCCCTACAAAGTATCGGCGTTGCTGCGTAACGATTCCGTCTCGTTTCTCAGGCGTTCCCAATATCATCAGTTGGGACGAATCACTGACGTTGAAATTGCAAACGCATTCCGCAAAACCGTTGAGGCCGGAGGCCGCTCAATCACGCCAGAAGCGCTCGAGGATGCCGTGAAGGCCGTCGACGGATTCCCCTACATGATGCAGCTCGTCGGATATCGCACATGGGATGTTTCGGAGAACTCGCCCAAAATCAGCGCACCTGATGTCCAGCAGGGTTCTCTGCTTGCCCGTATGGAGCTGCGCGATCGAATTCTCGAAACGACCTATCGGGAGCTTTCCGATAAAGACATTGAGTTTTTGCTCGCGATGCTGCCCGATTCTGGCCCCAGCAGGGTCTCGGAGATAGCCAAACGCATGGGCGTTGCCAGCAACTATGCAAGCCAATATAAACGCCGTCTCCTCGAGGACGGCGTCATCGGGGAACGTGGACGTGGACTCGTTGGCTTTGACATCCCCGCGTTCAGGGAGTTCCTGAGCGAGAAAGTCTCCTAGCACGCGGAGATTGTCCACAAGGGCAACGGTGCATGGCAATCAACGATTCACCCGGCAAGGACGGCAAGTACTTCCAATAACGCTGATTGCCATGCGTTCTTCTTGCCCTTAGGCGAGCTTGCGAGCGAGCTCTCGCACCTCTTCCAACTTGGGCGACGATGCCATGCTGTCGCGCTCGGTCATACCGCTGATGGTGACAATGCCCTGATCCTCCCACTTGCAGTACGCGCATGTGGACTTGTACATAGCAATCGCCGCATCATAGACGCCCTCGCTGTGGCTATCGAGCAAAAGGGCCGTCTTGGTGAACGGGAAGCCCGTAGCACCGAAGGCGTACAGGCGGTCGATGGCGGCCTTCTCCTGCGCAGTGATATCAAACCAGTAGATGGGCGAAGCGAAGACAACCATGTCGGCGTCTTTCAGCGACTCGATCACCTTGGCCATGTCATCCTTCTGCACGCAAGTGCCCTCGTGGGCGAAACAATACTGACACCCCAGGCAACCAGCGATTTTCTTACTGGCAACGCGGATGACCTCGACCGTATGGCCGGCCTCGCGCGCGGTCTCGGCAAACGCCTCGACCATGGTGTCGGTATTGGCGCCCTTGCGCGGGCTACCACTCAATACAACGATATTCATAGAAATCTCCCTCCTTCATGCCGCAGGCGCGCGGCATATTTTTTGTTTTAACCAAAACGGATAGAGTTATTCAATCGCCTCGTTTCAGCTACTCCCACTCTTTATAAGAATCGTTGCTGGGGGCTTGGTATTGAATCATGGCACGCCTTACTTCAGATACTCCTCAAAGAATGCCTTCAGCTTTTCAAACGGAATGATGTCCGTCTGATCGTAAAGGTCGGTGTGGTTGGCGCCGGGGATAATGAGCAATTCCTTGTTGTCCCCCGTCAGCTTGCCGTACGCGGTTTCGCTGAAATAGCGGGAGTGCGCCTTCTCGCCATGCACCAGCAACACGGCAGAGCGGATCTCGCCGGCGTACTGCAAAATCGGCATATTCAAAAAGGACAGCGAGGACGTCACGCTCCAGCCACCGTTGGAGTTCAGGCTGCGGGGATGGTAGCCTCGCGGAGTTTTGTAGTAGGCATAATAGTCCGCTACAAACTGCGGCGCATCCTCCGGTAGCGAATCGACCACGCCGCCCGCCAGCGCATAGCTGCCGTTTTTATAGTCCTCGGTGCGCTGCGCGTTCAGCGCTTTCCGCTTATCAAAGCGTGCCTGCTCGGAATCCTCGGCGTCAAAATAGCCGTTTGCGGTCACGCGGGTCATGTCGTACATGGTCATAGCAGCAGTGGCCTTGATACGGGTATCGATGGCCGCGGCGTTAATCGCCATGCCACCCCAACCGCAGATACCGATGATGCCGATACGCTCCGGGTCGACACTTTCCTGCACAGAGAGGAAATCCACCGCTGCACAGAAGTCCTCGGTGTTGATGTCCGGCGATGCTACATAGCGGGGCGTGCCGCCGCTCTCGCCGGTATAGGACGGGTCAAAGGCAATTGCAAAAAAGCCCAGCTCCGCCATTTTCTGCGCGTACAGACCGGAGGACTGCTCCTTCACCGCGCCAAAAGGGCCGCTGACGGCGATGGCGGGCAGCTTGCCTTCCGCGTTCTTAGGCACGTAGACGTCAGCCACCAGCGTGATGCCGTATCAGTTATGGAAGGTTGCCTTGCTGTGCTCAACCTTGTCGCTTTTGGGGAATACTTTGTCCCATTCCTGCGTCAGATTCAACTGTTCCATACCTAAACCTCCTTGTCAGTCGCTTTAAGGTATTGCTCGTCGTCCACGGGCTCCAACCACTCGTTGGAGGCCTCCTCGCCCGGAACCTCCACCGCGAGATGGGAGAACCAGCTGTCGGGCGCCGCACCGTGCCAGTGCTTTACGCCTGCGGGAATATTTACTACATCGCCGGGGCACAGCTCCTGTGCCGGTTTGCCCCATTCCTGGTAAAACCCTCGGCCAGCCACGCAGACGAGGATCTGCCCGCCGCCGCTTTTGGCGTGATGGGTGTGCCAGTTGTTGCGGCAGCCGGGCTCAAACGTCACGTTGTAAACGCCGACTTGCTCGGTGGAAAGGGGTGAGAGGTAGCTTTGACCGATAAAGTACTTCGCAAATGCGTCGTTGGGGGCACCGATGGGAAACGCCATCTCGTTTTGGTGCTGCGCCTTTGCGTCGGCAGCGTCTTCGTCCGCCCAGACCTCCTTCGCCATGCGGAAGGCCGCCCATGCCTTGGACCATCCCGCGTAAAACGCCGCGTGCGTAAGGATTTCTGCTATCTCCGTCCTGGTCACGCCATTGTTCTTTGCGGACATCAGATGATATTGGAACGAAGAGTCCGTCAGCCCCTGTGCCATCAAGGCAACCACCGTCACCACGCTGCGGTCTCGAAGGGAAAGCCCGTCTTCTCGGCTCCACACCTCGCCGAACAGCACATCATCATTGAGCTGAGCGAATTTGGGAGCGAAGTTCCCCAGGGCATCCCTGCCCGCTGTCTGCTTAACCGTCATGTTTGATTCCTCCTGTCGATGGTTTTGAGTGCAAAACTGCTTCCGCGCGGTCAAGCTGCCCGCCTAGATCCCTATGCCCATTCGTCGCGCCTGCTCAAGGGCGGGGTGCCCGGCGATTTCGCCCACACCGTTCACTCCACCGGCGAAAACCGTTCCGGCAAGCGTGCGCCTTTGGCGAAAATCCCTTGCGCTCCCGATTTGTATTGACGAAAATAAAGGTAATACCTAAACCTAACTTTAGGTCAAGGAGTTAATTCGAGATTTGTCCGGAGGGACCATGTACACAATCGGACAGGTGACGGAGATGTTCGGTCTGCCCGCCTCAACGCTGCGGTACTACGATAAGCAGGGATTGTTCCCGGGGCTGGAGCGGACGTCCGGCATTCGCCGATTCGGCGATACGGAACTCGAGGCGCTTCGGGTCATCGAATGCCTGAAGAAGGCTGGGATGGAGATCAAGGACATCCGGCTGTTCATGGAATGGTGTGCGGAGGGCCCATCGACATATCCCAAGCGCAAGGCCATGTTCGAGGAGCGAAAGGCCCACATGGAGTCGGAAATCGCAAACATGAACCGTGCGCTGGATATGCTGAGGTTCAAATGCTGGTACTACGAGCAGGCGATCCAAGATGGCAACGAGGATAGAGTGAAGGCGCTGATTCCCGACGATTTGCCAGAAGAAATCAAAGGCGCCTACGAGAACACGCACGTTCGATAACGCCGCCCGATGCTAAAGGAGCTTTGGCGAGGAGTCCTATTCGGGTAGAAATACAAAAGACAGCCTCCGAACCAAAAGGTCCGGAGGCTGTTATTTCCGCTATTCCCACTCGGCAATAGGAGCCACTGGCCAAAAGCCTGTCAACATCAAAACAAGTCCTCAATCTATCGATTCTACGTGAGGCAATGGTCCCCATTTGATGCCCGCACTGTTTGCGCACTAGGGAGCAAAAGAATCTGGCCGCCGCTCAAATAAGATCACCGCCATCTTGCATAAACGACGCCATGTTAAGGTGCCTGACGCCATCCCTCTCCTGCAATAGAGGATCAAGCGTGAACAAGTAGCGCGGATACCCATCCCTGATGTGGCCGAACGGCCTGTACTCGCGCTCCTCGACGCCTCTGTCGGCAATCGACATAGAGACCTGGATGTAGGCGTAAGCATTGCGCCTACGAGCGATGAAGTCACACTCGAGCTTCCCAATACGGCCCACAGAAAGCTCGTACCCGCGCGATGCAAGATAGAGGTAGAGCACGTTCTCCAACGCCGGCCCGTAGTTAATCCTCGCATCCGTGTTCATGGCGAAATAGAAGCCGGGATCAGCCAGGTAGTACTTCTCTTCGCGGATAAGCGATCGCCGAGACTTGAGATCGAACCTCGAGCAGCGATAAAGGATCTTCGCGTCAACAAGAATCTGGATATACCGATTGAGCGTTTCGCGCTTGATGGGAATCTTCTCGACATCATTGAAGTACGCAAGGAGGTTCTTCAGGTTCGTCGGCGCACCAAAGTTGTTGATGAGATACGTCTGGACGGCATCGAAAACCGAGACATTCTTAATCTTGTTCGAATGTTTGACGTCCTTTTCAAAGATCTCATGAATAACACTCTTGATATAGGTGCGCTTTTCATCCTCGCCCTCATACTCCAACGCTTTGGGAAATCCTCCAAGGGTCAGGTACTCGGTAAACTCTCCCACGAGAACGTCATTGACAGGCTTGCCGAGAAAACGCTTCATATCGATATATTCCGCAAAGTCGAGTGGGAACACCTCGAACTCGATATAGCGACCCGTCAGCTTTGTAACAAGCTGCCCAGAAAGCAGATATGAATTCGAACCGGTAATGAAAATGGACCAACCGCCATCTGTCCGGTAGCCGTTGATGAGCAGCTCGAATTCCTCTACGTTCTGAATCTCATCGATGAAGAGGTACTTCGTCTCCTCAGTGTCTGCTGGGGTCGACATGTCAATCAGATTTTCGAGCTCATCGGTCGTCTTGACCTTCCTGTTCTCCCGTGAGTCGAGGTCGATATAGATGATGTGGTCGCTCGCTACACCGGATTCCACAAGTTCGTCTGCGATTGATTGCATGAGGCAGGATTTACCACACCTGCGAACACCGGTGATTACCTTGATCATCCCGTCATCGTGGTAGAAACCACGCATTCGCTTCAGATACTTTTCACGTCGGTATATACGCAAGATGCACCCCCTTTTCAGTGTCCATTATATCAGTTATGGGGGTACTTTTTTACATTTTATAAAAAAGCGTACCGATAACTTATTCCCGCTTAGTTTCGAAAGTCAAATAACTTTGAAGTTTCGAAAGCGAGAAGGCAATATGCGCAAAGACGCGTCGGAGGGGTAAGCCCCAGCCATGTCGTGTCGGCAGCGACGAAGGGCGCGTCTGCGCGTGCTACAATGCGGACATCAGAGATGAAAACACAGTCCCCGTCGGGTAGTCGTGGGCGTGCGCTAGTCCGCATCAGTAACCTGCCTCCTTGGTTGTCCCTTCTCTGCATGGTCATCTACATAAAGGAGGAACCAACCGTGCAGATCAGCGTGTCGTCCACCCTGACCGTATATCACGACGGTCAATTCTGGGTCGGGCTGGCGGAGCACGTCGAGGGCGGAAGGTATGGCGTCACCCGCATCGTCTTCGGCGCGGAGCCATCCGATGAGGAGATTCTGCGATTCGTTACAAGCGAATGGGAGAAGCTCTCGTTCTTCGGCGACAAGGCCACTGAAACAAGCAAGCCCGCGAAGAACCCCAAGCGGCGCGCTCGCGAGGCAGCGAAAGCCCTTAAACGGCCCGCGGTGAGCACCAAGGCACAACAGGCTCTCGCGGCACAGCGGGAAGCAATGAAGCGGGAGTCGGCTCAAGCAAGAAGTCAGCGTCGCGCGGATGAGGCGGAGACGCGCTTCGAGCAGCGAAAGTTGAAGCGCAAGCAGAAACATCGCGGGCATTGATCGCCATTTGCAGCAAGGCAAACCATATACAGCAGCGGCGCCAGTTCCACTTGAAGCCGACGCCGCGTAGACGCTGATGGTGACGGCTATGCACGGGCACGGGCGCGCCACCGCACTTCACAGCTTGTTTCTCAAGTATTTGGGACGCACACGCGGCGTTCAAAAATGTAAAGCGGTTCCGCATGGCTCGAGACTGAGCCGAGGTGCCCTACTTCTCGCCCTCCAGCAGCCCCACGATGCGGTCGATGTCGACGGCAAAGCGGGGCCTTCCCTCGCGCTCGTAGCGGTCGAGGTACGCCTGGCACTCGGAGACAATGCGCTTGGTGTTGCCATCGATGATGCGCTGGAGCGTCTCGTAGTAGGCCGAGCCCTCGGTCCTGAAGCGGCGCTGGTAGGCCTTGGTTATGGGGAACATCTTGATGTAGTGGATGCCGGGGCGGCAGCCGGGGCGCGTCGTGGGGCGGGGTGGCAACGCAAAGTACTGGTCTTTGGGCA
Source organism: uncultured Collinsella sp. (assembly GCA_900545505.1). Lineage (GTDB taxonomy): Bacteria > Actinomycetota > Coriobacteriia > Coriobacteriales > Coriobacteriaceae > Collinsella. The sequence continues at coordinate 2,021 of UQZC01000010.1, read as the reverse complement.
CGTTAGGGGCGATGTTGGAACGCAGCGGCACGGCGAAGTCCCTGCGCTTCCCGCGGAAACGCAGCCTCACCACCACGATGCAAGGACGATTGTGCTTAAGCATGAGCTCGCGGTCGCCCTCGACGAGGTCGAAGAAATCCTGGGGATGGATACGATCTTCATCGGTTACACCCCCTTCATACGAAGCGGGGCCCGCATCGCTGCAGGCCCCTACAGGTGGGCGATATTCTACGCCTTGCGGCACCCCGTCGCCCACGGAGGTTAAACGTACACGTAAGCCGTACTCTGAAAGCCGCGGCTTCCGGCAAGTAGTTTATACCACGAAAGGTCGCTTTCGATGCGCCTAGCTCGCAAAATAACACTCGATGGGCCGTCACCCCTGATCTTCTCGACCGTCTCCTCCGGGTACTTATTGCGTGCCACGGGCACCTCCGTCCTTGTTATCGCGATAAACATACCATGAGTGGCGTACGGGTCGAGAAGGGCTGGCGCCAAAAGAGCCCAACGGCCGTTACAGCTTCGTTAGAAACGCGCCCCACCATGGATGGTGAACCCGAAAGGTAAGGCGCGCGGGCACGGCGACTCGGCCCGCGCGCCCGGAAGAGAAAGGACGAACCCATGGGTTACATGCTCGAGACGCGCGGGCTCACCAAGCGCTTCGGCCGCGGCTACCAGGCGCAGGATGCCGTGGCCGACGTGAGCCTTCATATCCGCGAGGGCGAGGTGTACGGGCTGCTCGGCCCCAACGGCGCCGGCAAGTCGACAACGCTCAAGATGATCTGCGGGATGCTGCGGCCGACGGCCGGGGAGATCCTCTTTGCCGGGCACGCCTGGCGCCGCGAGGACCTCTACGCAATCGGCAGCCTCATCGAGGAGGCGCCGCTCTACCCCAACCTCACCGCGCGCGAGAACCTGCGCGTGCGCACCACGCTGCTGGGCCTTCCCGAGAGCCGCGTAGATGAGGTGCTCGCCGCCGTGGGCCTCGCGGACACCGGGAAGAAGCGCGCCGGGCGCTTCTCGATGGGCATGCGGCAGCGCCTGGGGCTCGCGCTGGCGCTGATCGCCCGGCCACGCCTGCTCGTGCTCGACGAGCCCACCAACGGCCTCGACCCCATCGGCATCGAGGAGCTGCGCGACCAGATCCGCGGCTTCGCGGCGGCGGGCACGACGGTGATCGTCTCGAGCCACATCCTCTCCGAGGTGCAGCAGATGGCTGACACCATCGGCATCATCTGCGGGGGGCGCCTCGCCTACGAGGATGCGCTTCGGCCCGGGCAGGACCTCGAGGAACTCTTCATGAGCGTCTGCCGGGAGGGGCGTCGAGCGCGCGGGGAGGTGGCGGCATGACGGGCGAGAAAGGCGGCCTGCTCGCGGGCCTGCGCGCCGAGGCCCTGAAGTCGCGCCACGCGGCACCGGTTCGCCTGGCCGTGCTCATGGCACTGCCGATGCCGCTGCTCGGCGCGATGCCCTACCGGGGCGTGCAGATCTTCAGCGCGTGGAACTACTGGTACGCGCTCTTCCTGCCCGTGGCTCTCTCGCTCGTGGTGGCGTGCGTCGCGCGGGCGGACGCGCGGACGCGGATGCGGGGGCTTCTGGGCCTGGGCTTCCCGCTCGGGCGCGCCTGGTGGGCCAAGGCGCTCTGGTGCCTCGCGCTCTGCGCGCTCTCGAACCTCGTGGTCTTCGGCATCTACCTCGCGGGCTCGGCGTTCTCCTCGCAGGGCCTCACGGCCGCGGGCACGCTCGCGATGCTCCTCTGCGCGCTCGCCAACACGGTGACCGCGGCGTGGATGATCCCCGCAGGGCTCTTCCTCACGGCGCGGCTCGGCATGCTCGCGGGCATCTTCTGCCCGCTCGCCACGCAGCTCGTGGGCGGGTTCGCCTGGTCGCTGGTGCCGCTGCCGCAGCTCTTTCCGCCGTCGGCGAGCATGGTCATCCCCACGAGCTTCATCCCCGTGCTGCCGAGCGGCGAGCCACTCGCGGCGGACATGGCGCTCGGCGGGGCGCTCGCGGCGGACGGCATG
>UQZC01000009.1 GCA_900545505.1 uncultured Collinsella sp. | reverse complement strand
CTACGGCGCTCTGTACATCGCCGACGAGGTCCAGTGCGGCATCTTCCGCTCCGGCAAGCCGTTTGCGTTCCAGACCTATGGCGTGGAGCCCGACATCATGAGCCTTGCCAAGGGCATTGCCGACGGCGTGCCCATGGGTGCCGTCGTGGCAAAGAAGGAGATTGCCGACGTGTTTAAGCCGGGCGACCATGGTTCGACCTTCGGCGGTAGCTGCTTGGCCATTGCGGCGTGTGCCGCGACGCTCTCCGCGCTCGTGCGCGGCGATTATGCCGACCATGCTGCCAAGGTAGGCGCCTATATGGAGGCAAAGCTCGCCAAGCTGCCGCACGTGACCGAGGTACGTGGTCGCGGCTTGATGCTCGGCTGTGATCTGGACGATACTGCGGGTGATGCACACGACGTTGTGGCCGGCGCGCTGGCCGCCGGTGCCGTGATTAACGCTACGGGTGCCCATACGCTGCGTTTCCTGCCGCCGCTCGTCTGCGAGGAAGCCGACGTGGACAGTCTGATTGAGATCCTGTCGGGTGTCTTGGGCTAACGCGGTGCAATAACTCAATTTTGACCGGGTTCCGGACTGCGGACGTGTCCTATGCGGCATGATTCAGCGGTCTGGAGCCCGTTTTGCCTTAGATTTGCTAAGGCAGGGAGACCTGCTGGTCAAAAAACAACAAATATGAGTACTGTTACCGATTTGGTAGCAGCAATTTTGGACTAATAAGGCCAGATATCAAGTCGAAATGGCGATGAATGCACGATTTTGATCTAACTGTTAGTCCTTATAATGGACATATGTTGCGTAACTTAAGCAAATACTGTCTTTTTATATGTTGCAAACAAAGTAGCAGTACTCATTTTTGCCATTTTTTGACCACGGCCTTTGTGACAGACGTGCTGGCGGGTTCGAATCCCATGCACCGGGCACAAAAAAGAAAGGCTCCCATTGCTGGGAGCCTATCAAATCAGTGGTGGGCGATGAGGGATGTCCGCGTGCGGCTGACGCCGCCCGCTTTCGCTTCGGGCCTACGGCCCTCGCGTGCTGCGCTGGAAAACGCTTCGCGTTTCCTCAGCTCCGCACCCTGGCGGGTTCGAATCTCTCTGCGATGGCCCAAAAAAGAAAGGCTCCCATTGCTGGGAGCCTATCAAATCAGTGGTGGGCGATGAGGGATTCGAACCCCCAGCCTTGTGCGTGTAAAGCACCTGCGCTAACCGTTGCGCCAATCGCCCGTGCGGAGAGAGTATAGCAAAACAATCGCCCCATTCACCTCATATCCATTAAAGGTAACTGGCGCGTGTCACAGCGGAGCTGATTCAGTTGAGATTGCCTGAACATTCCGTCCCTCTTTACGCCCTCGGGTATACTCAAAAGCTACTGATTCGATTTGATGCCCAGCAACAGCAGAGGGGATAGTATATGTGCGGTTTTGTCGGTTTTGTCGGTGGGACGGATAACCAATCCGAGGTGCTCACCAAGATGATGGACCGCATCGTCCATCGCGGTCCCGACATGGGCGGTCAGTTTATCGACGGCCGCGTTGCCCTGGGCTTCCGCCGCCTGTCGATCCTCGACCTGACCGAGGCCGGCGCTCAGCCCATGGCCAATGAGGACGGCAGCGTCGTCATTGTCTTTAACGGCGAGATCTACAACTTCCAAGAACTCCGTTCCGAGCTCGAGGCCAAGGGCTACAAGTTCCACTGCGGCGCCGACACCGAGAGCCTCCTGCACGGCTACGAGGAGTGGGGCGAGGCCGTCCTCGATCGCTTACGCGGTATGTACGCCTTCGTCATCTGGGACAAAAAGAAGAACAAGCTTTTTGGCGCCCGCGACATCTTTGGCATCAAGCCGCTTTACTACTATCCCATGGCCGATGCGGGCGACGGCGCTCCGGGCGTGCTCTTTGGTTCCGAGATCAAGAGCTTCCTGGACTACCCGCACTTCCACAAGGCGGTCAACAAAAAGGCCCTGCGTCCGTACATGACGCTGCAGTATTCGGCAACCGAGGAGACCTTCTTCGAGGGTGTCTACAAGCTGCCGCCGGCGCACTACTTTACCGTCGATATCCCGACCGGCAAGATGAACATCGAGCGCTACTGGGATTGCGATTACTCTGCCGTCGAGAAGCCATTCGAAGAGTATGTCGATGAGCTGGACGAGGTCGTGCACGAGAGCGTCGAGGCCCATCGCATCGCCGACGTCAAGGTCGCGTCGTTCCTCTCCGGTGGCGTCGACTCCAGCTACATCGCCGCTTGCCTCATGCCCGACAAGACCTTCTCGGTGGGCTTTGACTACAAGAACTTTAACGAGACCAACTACGCCAAGGAGCTTTCCGATAAGCTCGGCGTCGAAAACGTTCGCAAGATGATTACCGCCGACGAGTTCTTCGGTGCGCTCGAGGACATCCAGTATCACATGGACGAGCCGCAGTCCAACCTGTCTTCCGTGCCGCTGTGGTTCTTGGCCGAGATGGCCCGCAAGGACGTTACCGTCGTGCTTTCGGGCGAAGGCGCCGACGAACTCTTTGGCGGCTACGCCTACTACGAGGATACGGTCCCGGTGCGCAAGTACAAAAAGATGGTGCCGCTGCCCATCCGTCGCGCGCTCGGTAACCTAGCGCTGCATATGCCGTACTTCAAGGGACATAACTTCCTGGTCAAGGGTGCCGAGATCCCCGAGAAGTCGTTCCTGGGACAGGCTCTGGTATGGCCGGAGCGCGAGGTCGACGGCGTGCTCAAGCCCGAGTACAACACCGGCGATGGCGCCTTCGAGCTTGCCGCTCCCATCTATGCGCGCGTGAAGGGTCAGCCCGAGCTGGTCAAGAAGCAGTACCTGGACATGAACATGTGGCTCCCGGGCGACATTCTGCTCAAGGCCGACAAGATGTGCATGGCGCACTCGCTGGAGCTGCGCGTGCCCTTCCTGGACCGCAAAGTCATGGAGTTCGCCGAGCACATTCCCGACCGCTACCGCATCAACGAGAACGGCAACAAACAGGTACTCCGCCACGCTGCCAACAAGTCGCTGCCCGATGAGTGGGCCACCCGTCCCAAGGTGGGCTTCCCGGTGCCGATTGTCTACTGGCTGCGCGAGCAAAAGTGGTACGACTATGTCAAGGAGTACTTCACCGCGCCGTGGGCAAGCGAGTTCTTCGATACCGACGAGCTCATGCACCTGCTCGATCTGCACTTTGCGGGCAAGGGCGATTTCCAGCGCAAGATCTATACGCCGCTCGTGTTCCTAGTGTGGTACAAGCGCTTCTTTATCGACGAGGGCCAGCCTTCTGTTCAGGCTGCCTAGTCTCGGCTTACGAATGCCTGCGCGTAACGGCTCCTCCGGGAGCCGTTTTTGCGCGAACACGTTTCAGTTACTATGAAAACCGTCCCTGCCAAATGGCTGAGAAAGGTGAAAGATGCACCATTCGGATTCCGCGACCGTGACCACGGTCGATACGCTTGCCAAGCTGCTCGATGTGTGCGGCGAGCTACGCGCATCAGAGCAGGTTGACGGGCGTGCCGTGACCGGCTGCTCGTTTGATTCGCGCGCGGTCTCGGCAGGTGACGTGTTCTTCTGCAAAGGTGCTGCCTTTAAGCCCGCGTTTTTGAGCATGGCACTCGATGCGGGCGCCGTCGCATTTGTGTGCGAGGAGCCGCTGGTCGAGTCTCTGGAGCCGTTGGCGCAGGAGAGCGGTGCTGCGATGCTGGTTGTTGATAGTGTTCGCACGGCCATGGCCCTGCTGCCGCCGGAGGTCTACGACCGTCCCGACCACGACGTCAAGATCGTGGGCATCACCGGCACCAAGGGAAAGACCACGGCCGCTTTTATGCTCCAGTTCATCATCAAGGCGGCGGGCGAGTCCTGCGGCATGATCGGCTCGGTGAGTACCGACGATGGCATCGAGTGCTACGAGAGCACCAATACTACGCCCGAGGCTCCCGAGGTCTGGCGCCATATCGCCAACTGCCGTGAGTCCGGTCGCCAGTCCATGGTCATGGAGGTCTCGAGCCAGGCGCTCAAGTACCAACGCGTCGAGAATCTGCCGTTTGACGTGGCGTGCTTCCTCAACATCGGCCGCGACCACATCTCGCCGATCGAACACCCCACGTTTGAGGATTATTTTGAGAGCAAACTCAGGATCTTTGACCAGGCAAAGACCGCCGTGGTGAATCTGGGCACCGAAGAGGTTGACCGTGTGCTGGAAGCAGCGTCGACGGCCGAGCGCTTGGTGACCGTTGGCGTCGAGCATCCCGAGGCAAGCCTGTGGGCGAGCGACGTACGCATGGTCGGCTTTAGCATCGAGTTCAACTTGCATGGCCTGTGCGCCGACGAGTCCGAGGCGGGGGAGAAGGTCCTGCTGGGTATCGCGGGCGACTTTAACGTGGAGAACGCGCTGGTCGCTATCGCCGCCGCGCGCGAGATCGGCATCGGTATCGAGGCTATCAAGAAGGGCCTCTCCAAACTGCGTGTGCCGGGCCGTATGGAGGTCGTGGAGTCGAAGGACGGCCGCGTGATCTGCGTCGTCGACTACGCGCACAACCAGCTTTCGTTCCGCTCGCTTTTCTCGTCGGTCAAGCGCGCGTTTCCCGCCAGCCCCGTCATTGCGCTGTTTGGCGCCGCCGGCGGCAAGGCTCAGGAGCGCCGCGAGCAATTGCCACGCGAGGCCGCACCATATTCCGACCTGATGATCTTTACGAACGAGGATCCAGCTCACGAGGACCCGATGAAGGTCTGTCGCGAGCTTGCCGAGCATGTTCCCGACGATACGCCGAACAAGATCATCCTCGACCGCGAAGCCGCTGTGCATGCGGCGTTCAAGGCGGCGCGCGAGGAGTACGTCAACCCCGATGCTCCCACCATTGTCTTGCTGCTGGCAAAGGGTGACGAGGAGCTCATGCACGTGGGCGACGAGTTCGTACCCATCGAGAGCGACCTTTCGCTGGCCAATCGCCTGATCGATGTTACCCAGTTTGACTAATGAATCATGATGGCGGCGGCGCCCTGAGTGCGCTGTCGCCATAAGCGTGTTCCCTCAATCAAAACATGCCGTCCAAGTCCAAACCCTTCTACGTAAACGGAGTAACCATGTCCCACAATACCCTGCCGACCGTTGCCGAGCTTTCGGGCGAGATGCGCGAGCGCTTGGCCAAGGTCAAGTACGTCTTTACCGACCTGGATGCCACGATGCTCGCACCCGGCTCGTGCGTGCTACGCGACAACGACGGCAACCCCTCGACCAAACTCGTCGAGGCCGTCGTGGCGCTCGCTCGCGCTGGTATTCAGGTGGTTCCCACCTCGGGCCGCAACCGTACCATGATCCACGAGGACGCGCGCGTGCTCGGCCTCAACTCCTACATCGGCGAGATGGGCGGCCTGGTCATGTACAACCTCAAGGCCAACGATTGGGAGTATCTGACCGGCGACATGCCCTACGACTCCTCTTGCGGCCTCACGCCGCACCAGGTGATCGAGCAGACCGGCGTGTGCGAGAAGATCCTCGCCCGCTGGCCGCACAAGATCGAGTATCACAACGACATGTCGACCGGCTACAAATACCGTGAGGTCACCGTCGGCATGCGCGGCGATGTGCCCGACGATGAGGCTCAGGCCATCCTGGACGAGGCCGGCTGCGGTCTGATCTGGGCTTGCAACGGTCACCTGACTCACCTGTCCAAGCCGACGACGCTCGAGCTCGATCGCGTCGAGGACGGTCGCGCATTCAACATCAACCCCGCGGGCCTCAACAAAGGCGTCGCCATTGCGCGCTTCTGCGAGCACCTAGGGATCGAGCGCGAGGAGACGCTCGCGCTCGGCGACTCCGAGTCCGACTTCTACATGGCCGATCACGTGGGCACGTTCTGCCTGGTCGAGAATGGCCTGACGAGCGCCGGCGCGCCCGAGTTCCTGGCTGCTTGCGAGAACGCTTTCGTTACGCGCGGCAAAATTGTCGACGGTTGGGCGGCGACGGCAGAGCTGCTGGTCGCGGCGCGTTCGTAGCGCGGCGTCGCCGCACGTGGACATGTCTTTTCGAGAGAGACTGGTGAGGTAATGTCCGATATCGAGAATCCGGCAGGCGACACGCGCCCGATTGGCGTGTTCGATTCTGGTTTGGGCGGTCTGACGGTTGCGCGCGCCATCGCGACGGCGCTGCCGCACGAGTCCGTCTACTACTTTGGCGACACCAAGCGCTGTCCCTACGGCACGCGTACCGAGGATGAGGTGCGCTCGTTTGCGTTGCAGGCGGGTCGTTGGCTTTCGAAGCACGACGTCAAGATTATGGTCATCGCCTGCAACACGGCGACCGCTGCGGCCTTGCGTCTGGCCCAGCAGGTGCTCGACGTTCCCGTCATCGGTGTGATCGCGCCGGGTGCCCGTGCGGCGATCAACAGCACCCGCTCGCGTCGCGTGGGCGTGCTCGCCACCAACCTCACCATTCGCTCGGGCGCCTACACGCGCGCCATTCAGGACCTGGATGCCGGCGTCGATGTATACGGCTGTCCTGCCTCGAGCTTTGTCGAGGTTGTCGAACACGAGCTCGCCTCGGGTGCACATCTGCAGGAACAGTGGCTTGAGAACGAGGACATCTTCGATACACCTGCCGTGCGTGCGCTGGTGGGTGCCACGGTTGAGCCGCTGCGCGACCACGGTATCGATACCGTGGTGCTCGGCTGTACGCATTTCCCGCTGTTGGTGGGACCTATCCGCCATGCGCTGGGGCCTGGGGTGCGCGTCGTGAGTTCCGCCGAGGAGACCACGCGCGAGCTGACCGATATCCTCACGCGCCGCGAGCAGCTGGCGGGCGACGCCGCCGAGCCGCAGCATCGTTTTGCCACGACGGCCGATAACATTGCCGAGTTTGCGGTGGCGGGCAGCTTTATCTTTGGTCAGCCGCTCAAGAGCATCGAACATATCGATATCGATGAGCTGAAATAGATGTAAGGCAGCCGCCAAAGCCTTCGCCACATCTTTTGCCGAAAGGAAATTTCTATGGAGTACATGCAGGTCAACCGCGCCAACGGTCGCGCCGCCAACGAGTTGCGCCCCGTTAAGCTCACCCGTGGCGTCATGAAGCACGCCCACGGCTCGTGTTTGGCCGAGTTCGGTGACACGCGCGTGCTGTGCGCCGCCACTATCGAGGAGGGCGTGCCGGGCTGGCGAAAGGGAGCTAAGGCCGGCTGGGTGACCGCGGAATACGCCATGCTGCCGGCGTCGACCGGCAAGCGCTGCAAGCGCGAGCACGCCAACCGCAAGGGCCGCTCTATGGAGATCGAGCGCCTCATTGGCCGCAGCCTGCGTACCGTCGTCAACATGAAGGCGCTCGGCGAGTACACCGTCACCGTCGACTGCGATGTGATTCAGGCCGATGGCGGCACGCGTACAGCGAGCATCACCGGCGCCTGGGTGGCGCTGCGCGACGCCCTCGCCATGTGGGTCGAGGCGGGCAAGATCGAGCGCATCCCGCTTATCGGCCAGGTGGCTGCCATCTCCATGGGCGTTGTCGACGGCAATACGCTGCTTGACCTCGATTATTCCGAGGACAGCCATGCCGAGGTCGACATGAACCTAGTCGCCACCGACACCGGCGAGATGATCGAGCTCCAGGGCACCGGCGAGCAGGCGCCCTTCGACCGCAAACGCCTCAACGCCCTGCTCGACCTGGGCGACAAGGGTATCGCCGAGCTCATCGAGCTTCAGCGCCAAGCCCTCGCCTAACCTGCCAAAAAGGGACAGGTTTATTTTGGTAGGTTTTATCTGCGGAGACGTCTAGACACAAGACTGCCGTTGATTGAGAGGGGAGAGGCAGAGGCCCTCGTCGCCCTCGGCGCGGCATTGCTATAGAGACAAGGAGGCCAGTCATGGCACTTGAGAAGATTGACATCGACACCCTCGACCCGGCGGCGACCATCGTCGTGGCAACCGGAAACGCTCATAAGCTCACCGAGATCGAGGCCATTTTGGGCAAGGTCATGCCCGAGGTTCGCTTTGTGGCGCTCGGCCAGCTGGGCGATTTTGAGGACCCCGAGGAAAACGGCACGACGTTTTTGGAGAACGCCATCATCAAGGCGCAGGCTGCGGTCGAGGAGACGGGCCTTATGGCCATTGCCGACGATTCGGGCTTGGTCGTCGACGCGCTGGACGGCGAGCCTGGCGTGTATAGCGCGCGCTATGCGGGCGTGCACGGAGACGATGCCGCCAACAACGCCAAGCTTCTCGTGAATCTGGAGGGCGTGGCCGACGAGGACCGCACCGCGCGCTTTATGAGCGTCGTCGCGCTCATCGACACGGACGGTTTGGTCACCTATGGCGAGGGCGTCTGCGAGGGCGTTATCGCACGCGAGGGCCGCGGCGATCACGGCTTTGGCTACGACCCGCTGTTCCTGCCGGTCGACACGCCGGGCAAGACCATGGCCGAGCTGACGGCTGACGAGAAGAACGCCATCAGCCATCGTTTCCACGCGCTCGAGCATCTGTCCGCCAAGCTGACGGGCGAGGAGTAGGCCATGCGTGCGGTGGTGCAGCGCGTGCTCAACGCCGGCGTGACGGTCGACGGCGAGTGCGTGGGCCGCATTGGACGCGGCTACCTGGTGCTGCTGGGTGTGGGCCATGGCGATACGCGTGCCGAGGCCGACAAGCTGTGGGGCAAGCTCCGCGGGCTGCGTATCAACGAGGACGAGAACGGCAAGACCAACTTGGCGCTTGCCGATGTCGACGGCGAGGTGCTCGTGGTGTCGCAGTTCACGCTGTTCGCTGACTGCCGCCACGGTCGCCGTCCGTCGTTTACGGATGCCGGCGCACCCGATGTTGCCAACGAGCTCTACGAGTACTTCCTGACGCTCGTTCGTCAAGATGTCGAACATGTGGCGCACGGTATCTTTGGCGCCGACATGAAGGTCGACCTGGTCAACGACGGCCCATTCACTATCGTCTTGGACACCGACAACCTTTAGGTTACGCGGTTTTACCAAACCGCGTAACAACTGGTCATGCGAGGTTGTCGTCTGGTACGTATTTGGGACGGGGCTTATTTAGCTACTTGCGTATGGCGGCAGCAGGGTGCTATAGTATTAGAGTTTTGTCTATCTTAGGGGTATTATCCCCTTTTTGAATTGCACCTTCTGGAGGCCCTGTTCATGGAAGAGATGGAAGTCAATCACGTCGACGACATCCACGAGAAGCTGACCGATATGGTGGGCGATCGCGTCAAGGTGAAGGCCAACATGGGCCGTACCCGCGTCGTCGAGCGCATGGGCACCATCAAGAGCGTCCACCCCGCCGTCTTTATCGTCGAGGTTGACGAGCGTCGCGGCCGCAAGTCGCGTCAGTCCTACCAGTATATCGATGTGCTCACCGGTCAGGTCGAGCTGTTCGACCCCGAGAGCGGCGAGCACATCTTTACCCCGCTCGGCAATCAGCTCGAGGAGCATTAACGGTGACCGATCGGTCCCTGACTCTTTCCGCGCCGGCAAAGATTAACCTCTGCCTGGGGGTTCATACCGAGCGCGATGACCGCGGCTACCACAGGGTCGATTCCCTGATGGCAGCCGTCGGTCTTTCCGATACCGTGACGGTCACGCCGGCGCAGGCGCTGACCGTCCAGACGGTTCCGGCATCAGATTTTCCCATGCAAAAGAATACGGCGTATCGGGCTGCGGTTGCTATGGCCGAGCATTATGGTCGCGAGGCAAACATCTGCGTGACGATTGAGAAGCGCATTCCATTGTGCGCCGGCTTGGGCGGCCCCTCGACGGATGCGGCCGCGGTCATTGTCGCCTTGGCGGAGCTCTGGGGCATTGATCGCACCGACCCAGCGCTCGATGACATTGCGCGGGGCATTGGTGCCGACGTCCCGTTCTTTTTGCACGCGAGTCCTGCGTTCTACGTAGGTGGGGGAGACGTGCTGGCAACTGAGTACCCCGCGCTGCCCGCGACGCCCGTCGTACTGGTTAAGCCGCGCGAGGCGAGCGTTTCGACAATTGAGGCCTATCGACGTTTTGACGAGGCCCCGGTGCCTGCGGACAAGCCCGGCGCGATGGCTTCTGCCTTGCGTGCCGGTGATGCCGAGACGGCATATGCGCTCATCCATAACAACTTGGGTGTCATTTCCGCACAGATGGAGCCGCAGATTCAAACGGTTCTCGACTGGCTGCGTAAACAGGACGGAACCGTTGCTGTAGATGTGTGCGGATCGGGTGCCTGCTCGTTTGCCATTTGCGACACCGCTGCCACGGCCGAAAGGCTTGCCGATGCTGCCCGGCAAAATGGCTGGTGGGCCTGCGCGACTGAGCTTATTCCCAACACGGTTCAAATCGACGCGCCAAAGAAATAAAAATTTCTCTAGCACGCGGCGAAAATCTTTGTTACTATAGTCGAGCTAACGGGTTGTGGCTCAGTTTGGTAGAGCACTGCGTTCGGGACGCAGGGGTCGCTGGTTCAAATCCAGTCAACCCGACCAGAGCATGAGGAGGGACCGCTTCTTGCGGTCCCTTTTTTTAGCTATTGTTGTGATACCGCGATACCCGCGGTATACTCATTCGAGCTTGTCTCGCTGTATTGTGGAGGTCTACATGTTTGGACTGAGGGCTCCTGAGCTCATCATTATTCTCGTCGTTGTCCTGATTATCTTCGGGCCCAAGAACCTGCCGAAGCTCGGCAAGTCCCTCGGCTCTACCGTCAAGAATATCCGCGAGGGTATGGAGGGCGACGATAAGGCCGAGACCAAGCAGGCCGAGGAGGTCGTGGTCGAGCAGTCCGAGGAGGACAAGGAGATCGCTGAGCTCGAGGCCAAGCTCGCTGCTGCCAAGAAGAAGCAGGCAGAGGACAGCGACGCGGACGCAGAGTAGTCCCATCCCTTTGGGGTGAGCACCTGACCGGCTTGCCCGCAGGCTAGCCGGTCTTTTTCGTTTTGTTGACAGTTGATTGTTTGATCAGAGTTGGGGAGATATCCGTATGGACGCAAGCCAGATCGTACTGACCGCTGAGGGCCGCCAGAAGCTCGTCGAGGAGCTCGCTTGGCGTGAGGGCGATTACGCCAAGGAGATCGTCGAGGACATCAAGGAAGCCCGCGCGTTCGGCGACCTTTCGGAGAACTCCGAGTACGATGCCGCCAAGGACAAGCAGGCCCAGAATGCTGCTCGTATCGCCGAGATCCAGGCCATTCTTGCCAACGCTCAGGTTGCTGCCACTACGGGCGATCTGACCGTCTCCATCGGTTCCACCGTTTCGCTGATTGATCCCAACGGCGAGGTCATGGAAGTCACGCTCGTTGGTACCACCGAGACCAACTCGCTCGAGCACAAGATTTCTAACGAGTCTCCGGTCGGTCACGCCATCATCGGTCACGGCGAGGGCGACTCCGTCGAGGTCGTTACGCCTTCCGGCAAGACTCGCGTCTACACCATCGCCAAGATCGCACGCTAGACCACGGTCCCGCGTAAAGGTATGTTTTCGCTCCCTGGGACCGAATCCTGGGGAGCGTTTTAGTTTGAGGAGCTAACTTATGGCAGAGAACCAGAACGCCGCCGATCAGGCATCGACGCTCAACGACGAGCGCGCCACCCGCCTGGCCAAGCGCGCCGCCCTGTTCGAGGCGGGCCAGAACCCCTATCCCGAGCACTCTGAGCTTGAGGACTACGTCGCCGATATCGAGACTAAGTACGCCGATCTTGCCGATGGTGAGGACACCGAGGACATCGTGAAGATCGCCGGCCGTGTGGTCGCCAAGCGCGGTCAGGGCAAGATCATGTTCATCGTCGTGCGCGATGCGACTGCCGAGATTCAACTGTTCTGCCGCATCAACGACATGGACGAGGCTGCCTGGAATACGCTCAAGGCCCTCGACCTGGGCGACATCCTGGGCGTGACCGGCGTGGTCGTGCGCACCCAGCGCGGCCAGCTTTCCGTTGCTCCTAAGAGCGCGACCCTGCTTGCCAAGGCCGTTCGTCCGCTGCCCGAGAAGTTCCACGGTCTTTCCGACAAGGAGACCCGCTATCGCCAGCGCTATGTCGACCTGATCGCCAACGACGACGTTCGCGAGACCTTCCGTAAGCGTTCGCAGATTCTCTCCACCTTCCGTCGCTTTATGGAGTCCGACGGTTACATGGAGGTCGAGACCCCCATCCTGCAGACCATCCAGGGCGGCGCTACCGCCAAGCCGTTCATTACCCACTTCAACGCGCTCGATCAGGAGTGCTACCTGCGTATTGCCACCGAGCTCCATCTCAAGCGCTGCATCGTCGGTGGTTTTGAGCGCGTGTTCGAGATCGGCCGCATCTTCCGTAACGAGGGCATGGACCTTACCCACAACCCCGAGTTCACCACGATGGAGGCCTACCGTGCCTTCTCAGACCTCGAGGGCATGAAGGCGCTCGCCCAGGGTGTCATTAAGGCGGCTAACAAGGCCATCGGCAACCCCGAGGTCATCGAGTACCAGGGCCAGACCATCGACCTTTCTGGTGAGTGGGCCAGCCGTCCCATGACCGACATCGTCTCCGACGTGCTCGGCAAGCAGGTCACCATCGACACGCCGGTCGAGGAGCTTGCTGCCGCCGCGCGCGAGAAGGGCCTGGAGATCAAGCCCGAGTGGACTGCCGGCAAGATCATCGCCGAGATTTACGATGAGCTGGGCGAGGACACCATCGTCAACCCCACGTTCGTGTGCGATTACCCCATCGAGGTCAGCCCGCTCGCTAAGCGTTTTGAGGACGACCCGCGTTTGACTCACCGCTTTGAGCTGGTCATCGCCGGCCACGAGTACGCCAACGCATTCTCCGAGCTCAACGACCCGGTCGACCAGGCTGAGCGCTTTGCTGCCCAGATGGCCGAGAAGGCCGGCGGCGACGATGAGGCTATGGAGTATGACGAGGACTACGTGCGCGCCCTCGAGTACGGTATGCCTCCCGCGGGCGGCATTGGCATTGGTATCGACCGCGTGGTCATGCTGCTTACTAACCAGGCTTCTATCCGCGACGTCCTGCTGTTCCCGCACATGAAGCCCGAGAAGGGTTTCCAGTCCGGTGCCGCTGCCGCCAAGGCTGCAGAGGCCGGCAACGCCGCGAGCCCATTCGTTAAGTCGCTTAAGCCCACGCTCGATTACTCCAAGATCGCCGTTGAGCCGCTGTTTGAGGAGTTCGTCGACTTTGATACCTTCTCCAAGAGCGATTTCCGCGCTGTGAAGGTCAAGGCATGCGAGGCCGTCAAGAAGTCCAAGAAGCTGCTGAACTTTACGCTCGACGACGGTACCGGTACCGACCGCACCATCCTCTCCGGTATTCACGCTTATTACGAGCCCGAGGACCTGGTCGGCAAGACCTTGCTCGCCATCACCAACCTGCCTCCGCGCAAGATGATGGGCATCCCCAGCTGCGGCATGCTCATCAGTGCCATCCACGAGGAGGATGGTGAGGAGCGCCTCAACCTGATCCAGCTCGACGCCTCCATCCCCGCCGGCGCAAAGATGTACTAACTAGTTACGCGGTTCTACGAACCGCGTAACGGCTCGACGCTGCGCGGGCCGCATTTGGACAATCTGACGTTCAACTTCAAGGGCGCGACCAGAAGGTCAGCGCCCTTTCGTTTCACGTCACCTTGCCTCAAATGCGACCCGCTCGCTGTCCGTTCTCTACCTGCGGCGTCGTCTTGCTCCGAATGCGGCTCGCTCGCTGTCGTTGCCGAAACATCGGCGTTGCCGGACTAGTCATTGGGGACGTTCATAAATGACTACTCAGGAATGAGCGTGGATAATCTCCCGTTTTTGGCCTGTGTGCGGGCTCAAAGTGGGAGATTATCCACGCTCGCTTTAATTTGCCTGGGCTGCGATGCCTATCTAATCGGCTCGGCGTCTTCCCTGAGAATCGAAAGATACTCTTCATACCCGTACTGCCGGTATCTCTGTCTTGACTCGTCGAGCGGACGGAGGATACCCAATTCTTCAAATGATTTGACGAGCGAGCTCGCGGTACTCCTGCCGATATCGAGTTGGGCAGCGATGAATGCGGTGTCGACGATGGGGTGCTCTTCAAGAATGCCCAACAGCCTTTGCCCGTTTGCAGCAGTCCTTCCGAGATTTTCGGTAATGGTTGCTGTGGAACGGTTATGGAGGTCAACAAGGTTTTTTAAAGACCCTACCGAGTCCTTCGCACTCTCGAGAAGACTGTTGCAGAAAAACTCTATCCATTCCTCGTAAGTGCCTCTCTCCCTTACGGATGTGAGTTGCCGGTAGTACTCGCTTCGGTTTTTCTTGAACTGGAACGATGGATAGAACAAGCAAGAATGAAGAACGCCATCATTGATGAGCATAAGTGTAATGAGAAGCCTGCCCAGGCGACCGTTTCCGTCTAGGAATGGATGGGCAGTTTCAAATTGGTAATGGACGAGCGCCGCCCGCACAATCGGATCCATTTCGACTTGAGGCTCATTGATAAAGCGTTCGAGGTCCTGGAGCGTGTTACTCAAATCTTCAATGTTTGGAGGGACAAACGATGCGGTTGCAATGGTGCAGCCTGAGGGGCCAATCCAGTTTTGTGAGGAGCGCAGCTCGCCTGGATTCTTCTCCGTTCCGCGCACTCCGTCCAGCAGGACCGCATGAACTTGCCTAAGAAGTCTCGTGCACAAGGGCATCTTTTTGAGCAGTTCTACGCCGCGGTCGACAGCACGGACGTAATTCACGACGTCTGCGACATCTTTATGATGGAGTTGTGTTTGCGATGGACTAAGTAGGTCGTCAAACGTGCACTGGGTTCCCTCAATTTGCGAAGAAAGGAGTGCTTCTTTGCGCACGTACATTGTCAGATACATGTCGGCGTTGGGAACAAAGTAGAGCATGCCTTCAAGCTCTCCAAGCTTTCGTGAGCATGCGGAAAGCGTGCGATAGGTTTCCTCGGTGAGGTTTAGCTGCCTCAATGATTGCAAGGGCGTTGGAAAAAACGAATAGTAAGCCAATTTCCCCGATAGATTATTGCGGAGCGTTCCCTGGCCGTTCTCCTCGATTTGCATCGCGCCCTCCATATCTTTAGTGCCGGAAACTCGTTATTAAGCTAATCATATCAATTCTAATAACGAGTTTAGGGATTAAATAGTTATTAGAATTGATGTAAACAATCTAATGATGAGAAGTCGTTATTACTTGACCATGGAGCTCGGCTTGGTACAAGGGGGTCATCCAAAATGAACGTGGATAATCTCCCGTTTTTGGCTCGGTGACGGCCTCAAAGTCAAAGTGGGAGATTATCCACGCTCGTTAGTTAAGCGTCCGAAAATCCACACTCGCCAAACCTACCAAAAAGGGACGGTTTTATTTTGGCACGTTTCGGTCGGTATCAGGAAGTGTCAGGGACGGGGCAGCGGCGGGACTCGAGAGCGAAAAGAAGTGTCGGGTTTGGCGCGCCCGCTTCTGCCCGTCCCGTGCACAGGCGATACTCGGCTTATCGACCAGCGATGCAAAGGAGATGCTCGTCCCACGAGCACTACCGGGAAGGGCTCGCGATTCGAGTCCCCACCTTAGCATTTGAACCATTTGGCACTATAATTACCGTAGGCATGCGCACAACGTTGCGCTTAATCAAGAGGAGAAAACGTATGGGTCTGTTTGACATGTTCAAGAAGAAGGCTGAGCCCGCGCCTGCCGCTGCTCCGGCCTCTATCTCTGCTTCTGCTGGCGCCGACGTGCTGTGCTCGCCCGTCAAGGGCAAGGTCATCAAGATGGCTGACGTGCCCGATCCCGTCTTTGGTGGCGAGGTTCTGGGCAAGGGCTGTGCCGTGTGGCCCGAGGACGATCTGGTCTACGCTCCCTGCGACGGTAAGGTGACCGTCACCATGGGTCACGCCGTGGGCTTGCAGTCCGATAGCGGCATCGAGGTTCTGGTGCACGTTGGCGTCGATACCGTCAACATGAACGGCGATGGCTTCGAGGGCTTCGTCAAGGCCGACGACGTTGTGAAGGCTGGCCAGCCCATACTCAAGATCGACCGCGCCAAGATCGCCGCTGCCGGTTACAAGGACTGCGTCGTCGTGGCCGTGTCCAACACCGCCGAGTTTGCCGATGTCGAGCTCACCGTTGAGGCAGAGTCCGCCGTCGCCGCCGGTGACGCCATCGTCAAGGTCGTCCGCAAGTAAACTGCGGCGTCCAAAGGATGTGCAAGGGTGGTCGGGTTTTCCGGCCACCTTTTTTATTGCACCGCGGGAAAGCGTTTTATTGCACGTTGGGCGGGCTTGCAAACCGTTCGGACGCTAAAACGAACCGACCGTGCCTTCGCGTTGCCGAGGGTGTTCATAAGCGGATAGTATGGGCTTACTTATTACAACGTGCGCCGCGTCTGGGAAGCGCAGTGCCGCTCATTGGGAGGAACAACATGAAAAAGAAGCTGCTGCTTGCACCCCTCATGGCCGTCTTGGTTGCATGTGTGGTCGTGCTTTCCGGCTGTGGAGGTCCTTCGGTTGAGGAGCTCATCACCGAGGATCTTACGACTCAGTTTGACGAGGTCAAGAACGGTGGCGACGACTTCCTCTCTGGTCTGGAGGAGGCTTCGGGCGACGAGTTCGAGCAGCTGGGTATCGATCCCAAGGAGTATGCCAAGACCTATCTCGAGGGCTTTGACTACAAGATCGGCGACGTGACGGTCGACGAAGACAAGGGTGTCGCGACCGCCGAGGTCTCCATCACCTGCAAGTCTATGAACAAGATCGTCGAGGACTTCTCCACCCAGTATCAGGAGAAGGTCGCTGCGCTTGACACGGTTCCTTCCGATGACGAGCTGTACAAGATGGCCGGTCAGGTTATGGTCGATGTGACCAAGGCCACCGAGCCCAGGAAGACCACGGTTATCTTCAAGTACACCTGCAACGACGATGGCGAGTGGTCTGCCGACGACTCCGTCAACTCCGAGATGATGGATGCAATGCTGAGCTAGTTCGTTGCGGCGTTTTACCAAACGCCGCAACTGCTCGACGCTGCGCGGGCACCAGAGCGACAACTTGTCATTCAAAGAGGGCGGCATGACCAGAAGGTCTATGCCGCTTTGTTTCAAGGCACCTTGCTCGCTCTGGCGGGCTTTCGCTGTCGTTGCCAAAACAATGGCGTTCCCTTGGCTGGCTTAAAGTGGCGCTTGTACCTGTGGCGTTGCCATCGCTGCCGAAGGCGGCACTTGGAGACGTTCCTTTTCTGCCGGCAGTTGGGTGTTCCTATAGTTTTGTCAACCGTCGGGGCTACTCCCGGTAGGGCACCCG
>UQZC01000008.1 GCA_900545505.1 uncultured Collinsella sp. | reverse complement strand
GACGGTCCCGGGCTGACAATTTCGACTGTAATGGACGTTCTTAAATGACTAGTCAAACAAGAACGTCCCCAACGACTATCAGCACAAGGAGTGTCCCCAAGTGCCGGCACATAAGGAACGTCCCTAAGTGCCGCTTGAACATAATAAGTTTGGTACCTTGACAATCAATCTATGCGCTCCTAAATTAGTTAGGCACAAAACAATTTCTCTACCTAACTAAGGAAAGGAGCGAAGCTTAGATATGTGTGTTGAAGCACTCGTCCTTCCGCATGAGCCCGGCGGCGAGATGTCGCAACCGGTAGACATACCCGAAGCGGTCAGCGCTGAAGACAAACTCGCCAAGCGCATCCTGAGCGGCCTGGGCTTTTGCGGCCATTACATGCATTTTCATGGCGGAGGCGTGTCCGGCAAGGCGCCCATCATCTGCCTGCTGGCCAAGCAACCCGGCGGCGAGATGTCGCAGCAGGAACTCGGCATGCACTTTGACCTCAAGCCGGGGTCGCTTTCCGAGATCCTGTCCAAGCTCGAGCTCAACGGCCTCATCGAGCGCAGCCGTAACCCCAAGGATCGACGGCAGCTCACCATTCGCCTGACCGAAACCGGCCGGGAAAACGCCCGCATCGACCAGGCAGCCCGCATCCGCTTTAGAGAGCAGGCCTTTAGTGCCCTCACTCACGACGAGCGCGAGCAGCTCGCCGAAATGCTCGAGAAAATCCGTGTAACCTGGGAGGAACTGGATGATTAAAACCCTCATGGGCAGCATCCGCGACTATATGAAAGTCACTGTTGCCACGCCATTGCTCGTGCTTGGCGAGGTGCTCTGCGAGATGCTGATTCCATTTATCACCGCCAACCTGATCGACGCCATCAAAGACGGCGCCACCGTAGCCGAGATGCTTCCCACCGCGGGCTTTTTGGTGCTCATCGCGCTGACGTCGCTCGCTTTTGGCGCTTCTGCCGGCGTCACCTGCAGCCATGCGAGTTGCGGCTTCGCCAAGAACCTGCGTCACGATCTGTTCTACAAGATCCAGACGTTCAGCTTTGCCAACATCGATGAGTTCTCGAGCTCCTCGCTCGTCACGCGCCTGACCACCGACATCAACAACGTGCAGCAGGCCTTTATGATGATCATCCGCATCGCCGTGCGCGCGCCGCTGGTATTGATCTTCGCCTTTACCATGGCATTTATCATGGGCGGCAGCGTCGCCATGGTCTACCTGATCATCATTCCGCTGCTGGGCTTTGGACTGTTCTTTATCATCTTTAAGGTACGCCCCATCTTCTCGCGCGTGTTCCACAAGTACGACGCCCTTAACGAGTCCGTCGAGGAAAACGTCACCGGCATGCGCGTGGTCAAGAGCTACGTGCGCGAAGACTTTGAGAAGGAGAAGTTCGCCACCGCCGCGCACGACGTCCAGATGGACTTCACCCGCGCCGAGAAGCTGCTCGCCTTTAACAACCCCATGATGAACATCTGCGTCAACGGCGCATTTGTCATCATCATCTACCTGGGATCCAAGCTCATCATCACGAGCCAGGGCACGCTGTTCGACGTGGGCCAGCTCTCCTCGATCTTTACCTATGGCTTCGCGATCCTCATGAGCCTGATGCAGCTGTCGATGATCTTTGTCATGGTGACCATGGCCGACGAATCGGCGCACCGCATTACCGAGGTGCTGGCCGCCGAGCCCACGATCGCCGATCCCGCCGAGCCCGTGCTCGAGGTTGCCGACGGTTCCATCGACTTTGACCACGTGAGCTTTAAGTATTCCGCGCATGCGAAGCGCCAGGCGCTCGACGATATCGACCTGCACATTAAGAGCGGCGAGACCATCGGTATCATCGGCGGTACCGGCTCGGCCAAGTCCACGCTTGTAAACCTCATCGCCCGTCTGTACGACGCCACCGAAGGCACCGTGCGCGTGGGCGGCATGGACGTACGCGACTACGACCTGGACGCGCTGCGCCACCAAGTGGCCATGGTGCTGCAGAAAAACGTGCTGTTTAGCGGCACCATTGCCGAGAACCTGCGCTGGGGCGACCCGAACGCCACCGACGAGGAAGTCCGCGAGGCGGCACATCTGGCCTGCGCCGACGAGTTTGTCGATGGCTTCCCCAAGGGCTATGACACCTGGATCGAACAGGGCGGCTCCAATGTTTCCGGCGGTCAGAAGCAGCGCCTGTGCATTGCGCGTGCCCTGCTGCGTCGCCCCAAGATCTTAATCCTGGACGACTCCACCAGCGCTGTCGACACCAAGACCGACGCCAAGATCCGCGCAGGGTTGGCAAGCTATCTGCCCAACACGACCAAGCTCATCATCGCCCAGCGCATCAGCTCCGTGCAGGACGCCGATCGCATCATCGTCATGGAGGGTGGCCGTATCGCGCAGATCGGCAACCATGACGAGCTGCTCAAGACGAGCGAGATCTACCGCGAGACCTTTACCTCGCAAAACAAGATGTCTGCCGAGGGCGAAGGAGCCGTCGAGGCCGACACCGAGGCATCCGTAACGCAAGCTCAGACCCAGGAAGGAGGCGAGGCACATGAGTAAGGCAACGACCGCCGAGCGCGCACTCAACCGCAAGGGCGGCACCATGTCGCGCCTCATCAAGACGCTCTTTGGCTTCTACCCCGTGCTTTTGCCCCTCGTCGTTGTCGGCGTGGTGCTCTGCGCCATCATCAACTCCATCGGTGCGACCTTCCTTCAGAGCGCTCTGCAGATTATTAGCGAATCGTGGCAGTCGGGCGATTGGGAAGCCGCGCAGCCCAAGATCGCACAGCTCGTGACCACCCTCGCCTGCATCTACGGCATCGGCATCCTGTCCTCGCTCTTCTGGAACCGCGCCATGGCCATCGTCACGCAGGGCTCGCTGGAGAAGCTGCGCGAGAAGATGTTCAACCGCATGCAGGACCTGCCGATCCGCTACTTCGCCACGCCCCAGCGCGGCGACATCATGAGCCACTACACCAATGACATCGACACGCTGCGCCAGATGATCAGCCAGTCGCTGCCCAACCTGCTCATGACGGTCATCGTCATCGTCACGGTGTTCTTTATCATGCTGTACTACAGCGTGTGGATGTGCCTGGTCATTGTGGCAGGCGTCGCCTTTATGACCTTTATGACCAAGCTGCTCGGCTCCAACTCCGCGCGCTTCTTTATTGCGCAGCAGACCGAGCTCGGCGTTGTCGAGGGCCATATCGAGGAAGTCATGAACGGTCAGAAGGTCGTCAAGGCATTCTGCCACGAGTCTGCCGCCGAAGCCGATTTTGACGAGCGCAACGAAAAGCTCTTCGAGGTCTCGCAGAAGGCCAACATGTACGCCAACATCCTCATGCCCATCCTTATGAACCTGGGCAACCTGCTCTACGTGCTGGTCGCACTGGCCGGCGGCATTTTCCTAGCGCTGGGCGTGCCCAACCTGAGCATCTCGGGCATGGCGCTGTCCATCGCCGTCGTGGTGCCGTTCCTCAACATGACCAAGCAGTTCTGTGGACAGATCGGCCAGATCTCGCAGCAGATCAACGCCGTGGTCATGGGCCTCGCCGGCGCCGACCGTATCTTTGAGCTCATCGACGAGGAGCCCGAAGCCGACGAAGGCTATGTGACGCTTGTCAACGCTCAGGTGAACCCCGATACCTGGCAGCTCGAGGAGGCCGACCACCACACTGGCATGTGGGCGTGGAAACATCCGCACCGCGCAACCGGCGAGATCGAGTACGTGCCGCTGCGTGGCGACCTGGTCATGGACAACGTCGACTTTGGCTACACGCCCGACCACGAGGTGCTGCACGGCGTGTCCGTGTTTGCCAAGCCGGGCCAGAAGGTCGCGTTTGTCGGCGCCACCGGTGCCGGTAAGACGACCATCACCAACCTCATCAACCGCTTCTATGACATCGCCGACGGCAAGATCCGCTACGACGGCATCAACGTCAACAAGATCCGCAAGGCCGATCTGCGCCGTTCGCTGGGCGTGGTGCTGCAGGACGTAAACCTGTTCACCGGCACCGTGATGGATAACATCCGCTACGGCAATCTGGATGCCACCGACGAGGAGTGCATCGCGGCAGCAAAGCTCGCCGGCGCGGACGACTTTATCACCCGCCTGCCCGACGGCTACGACACGATGCTCACCGGCAACGGCGCCCAGCTGTCGCAGGGCCAGCGCCAGCTGATCTCGATCGCACGCGCCGCCGTCGCCGATCCGCCGGCGATGATCCTGGACGAGGCCACGAGCTCCATCGACACCCGCACCGAGGCCATCGTGCAGGCGGGCATGGATAAGCTCATGGAAGGTCGCACGACGTTTGTCATCGCGCACCGCCTGTCCACCGTGCGCAACTCCGACGCAATCATCTGTCTGGACCACGGCCGCATCATCGAGCGCGGCAATCACGACGAGCTGATCGCCAAGCGCGGGTATTACTACCAGCTCTACACCGGAGCGTTTGAACTGGAGTAGTTCGGCTCGCCGAGATGGCCGATTTGCCGCTCATTCGTCGGGCATGACCCTAAGGTCAATGCCCTCCTCTTTCGGGGCAAATCGACTCATCTCAACGACCCAAACACAATGCACCGCAACGAATAAAGCCTCCGCAGCCACACGAGCTGCGGAGGCTTTTCTATGCCCTCTGTTACAGGCTTACCGCTCCTCGCGTTGCGGCCCAGCTGCCTCGGCTGTCTTTACGCGGTTCTTGTCGATGTACATGTTTTTGTCGGCTTGGGAAAAGAGCTCGCGCATCGTGGGCGGTTCATCATAATCACTGGAAAGCGCATAGCCCACCGCGTAGCTGATAGGCATGTCGGGGTGAGCCTCGGAATACTCGCTCACGTTCGCACGAATCCGAGCGAGACAGGATTCCACGGCAGCTCGATCGGCATCCCACAGCACCGCGATAAACTCATCGCCGCCGTCGCGGCCCACAAAGCAGGTCTCGGACGCCACGCACCCCAGCTGCTGGGCAAAAGAACGGATGTACTCGTCACCCTTCTCGTGGCCAAAGCTGTTATTGACCGTATGCAGATTGTTAAGATCGAAAACACACAGCGCAACAGGCGCTTCGGCGGAAACGGGATGCCCCTGCCCCAAGATTTCCTCGCACTTGTTCTTGTTGGGCAGTCCCGTGGCTTCATCGAGATAGACTTTGTTCTGCAGCTCGCGATTGAGCGCGGCAGTGCGCACCGCGCGAGCAAGTTCGACCGCAAAGGTCGCCACCAGGCCCACGATGTCGATAATCACCAAACCCTCAAGGCGATTGAGCGCCGTGGCCTTCTCCTGGGAGTAGTCCTCCGCAAGCCTCGTGGCATCGTCACAAATGCCAAAGAACTCCTCGCTCATGGCGATGATGTCGGTGTTCTCGTAGCCGACTTCGCGCACACGGGCAATCTCGGTGCGAAGCTTGTCAAAATAGCTCGCGAGCTCGGTCATCTTTGCCTGATACTCATCGTCATCGAGACGGACGAGATTGAGGTCGTCGCTTCCGTAGCGCAAACCACTAATGTATGAATCAACGGCCTTGAGCAGGTCGTCTTGTGGCTGGCCTGCATCCTCGAGCTTAACGATTCGCTGCGTGGTGCCGCGCACCAGACCGGCGTAGTTGACCACGCGCGCCGTGCCCTGGATGTCGGAGACGAGCAACATGACATTGATGAAGAAAAAGATAAGAACTGCCGTGAGCGCCATCATCAGAAGGCGCACCGCCTGGCTGGCCTTCTTGGCGACAGAAGCATTCACAAGCTCACTCCTCCAAACGGTAAAAGCTCAGATAGCGCGCAGTGTGCCGAAATTCACGCGCGGACAACTCTACCATGATGGACCGAGAGCCTCAAACTTGATGCAGCCTATGGGGCGCAGCTTAATCGGAATATTCAATGAGCTACAAGACCTCTGCTATAAGTGCTCGGCGCCCGTTTGTTTTATCACTGCAGGTAGAAAGAGCGATGATGCGCGAATCAGGGCCAACGTCATCCATGTCCGCATGCACCGCCGTCTGCGAGATATGCGTGAGCAGCGTCTGCATCGAGGCCTGGTCCAGGTTTCCCGGCCCAAAGATAATGTCATCACTCGCAGCAAACGAACACACGGCAACGATGCGCAGCCGGAACGCCCCATCCTTTGTGTAGAGCGTGCCCGTGCGGTGCAGGTCAAAGAAGCCCCTGTCTAGAAACCGATCGACATCGCCAAACATCGCACCGTTATCCATGTGGTGCGCATAGAGCAGATTGTAGGGATCGGTCATCGCGCGGCTGTTGCGCGTATCCAAAAACACCGCTCCCGAAACCGCGGACTCCCCCAACACGTTTTTGTTGAGGTATTCCTGGTTATCTTTTCCCTGAACGAAGGGATAATCGATGTTGGTGCCATCGATGGTGACCCATCCGACAACGTCGGGATTTTTGGCCATCAGATCCTGCAGGCGTGCGCAATCGTTGGTCCCGGTGGGTTTGTAGTGCAGCAGCTCATCGCTGATGAACCCGCCGTTCATAACGTTGTTTGTATCCCACAGCGAATAGCCCCCGTACAGCAGCATGAGCAGCACGAGAAAGCCGGCAAACCACGTAAGCACGCGGTCGCCGGCTCTCGCCAGCCGAGCTATGCGTTTAAGCTCCATCGGCTGTAATCCTCGCTGTTTTAACGACGATTACGACGAGGACGGAAGAAGACCACGCCCATCACGGCAGCAAACGCGACGATTGCCGCATAGGGAACGACCGTCCGAATAACATCGGTCGGAACGGTAACATCCTTGGTGTTGGTAAAGATCACCGTGGTGTCGTAAGCACCGATAGCTTTCTCGACAATAGAGCTACCTTCTGTCGAATTGGTGCCATCACCAATCTTGTACGACGTCTTATAACCGTCGCCATGATAATCCGCCTCAGTTACGGCGAATTTATCCTCCGATGAGAGACCGTAAACGATGACGGATTCCCCATGCTTAAGGCTTACGGTAACCGCAGTTCCCGACGTAGCTGGAGTTTGGCTCATGGTGGTGGCACCGTTTTTCACAGTGGCGTACTCATAGCTCTCCCCGTCAGCGCCTTTAATCGTGAAGGTAAAATTAAAGTCCTTATTCTTGTCACCTTGGTTGCCCATGACGACCTTTGTGATGGTCAGCTTATGGGTGACATATTTGTTCAAAAAACCTGCGGTCTTCTCGCCCGAGCCTGCTTCTGTTCTAAGAATACAGCCCTTAACAACATAGCCCGAACCGCCATTCTCTTCGTTTTCTACGTAAACATCCAGGAAGAGCTCATTGTATGTAACGTTGAGACCGTCCAGCCCTGACGGCGTCTGCGTAATTTTATATCGATAGATACCCGGAGCCTTGAACAGAGAGGTTTTAATTTCGGCACTCAGTTTGGCGGTTATTGTCTTAGTTTTCTCACCGGTATTCTCTGTGCTTGTAAGGTCTTTGTTGGAAAAATTAACGGAAGTCGGCGAAAGCGTGACGGCGTCTGTCACTCCAGCATAAACGGGCATACCGCTCGTGCTCGTAAGCTCACTCTCCTCATCCGCCGGCGCAATCGAATAGTTAAACGTCGCATTAGGCACCACGGCATTCTCATTCATGGTAAGCGTCGAGGTGATCGTAACCTTGTTGTCTTTTACCGGCAGATGCGGTTGAGCGGCACTGTCCTCCGCCCACGCGGGCGCGACAACTCCCACCAAAGCCAGCAGCATCGTGGCAGCCACAACTGCAAATGCTGTCAGTCGTCTCTTTCCAGTTTTCATGTTGTATCCTTCCTCTCGGGCATATGCCCTTAATAAAACCAATCTCCGTGCCTACAGGTTCGACCTGCGCAGCACGCTGATCACGTTGCCCTTGATCTGCGAGCGGGCAATCGGCCCGTACAGGCGGCTGTCGTGGCCGCCCTCACGCAAATCTGCCAGTACAAAGAACTCATCCGTTCCCAGGCGCACGGGATAGTCCACAGCAGACTCATAGCGCGGCGTCGGCGTGGTGATGTCGCTTTCCACAACAACAGCCCCGTTAACCATGAGCTCGCCTTCCTCGGTAATCGTGACCTCATCACCGGGACGGGCAACCACGCGGCCTAGGCGCTCTGCGCCATCCGCGGTGTATACCACCACGTCACCCTCGTTGAAGCTCTGGCTGAACCTCCAGTAGAGCATGACGTCACCCGAACAGATACGCGGGGCCATCTCGCCAGTCGTGACTGCACCCACGCCCAAGACCACGCCAAAGAGCAGCCAGAGCGTCACGACAAAAAATGCCAAGCGCGCCAGAAAACCCACGATATCGCGCCGGTCGTCCGCTTCTCCCAGATCTGGCGCCGCATGGGCGCCCAACCTCACGTTCGACGCGGCCGAATACCGCGAGCCCCGGGGTCTTCCCTGCGGGGCCGCTCGTGCGGCTGGCCCATCACCAGCATTGCTGGCGCCATGTCTTCTCATAGGCGCCCGCCCCTCTTGGAGCCGCGGCGTAAACGCAGCGCAACCATGCCCGTAGCCAACAGCACGCCGGCGGCCAAAATCGCCAGGGCATAGATGGGGTTGCGCGTAATACCCGTAGGCACCGCGACCTGTCGGGAATTGGTGGCCTTAGCTTCAACGGCAACGGTCACACGCGGACCGTTGAGCGTGCCGCTCGCACCCGCAAGCTCGGCGTGGTACCCCAACGACGAATAATCGTCTTCGCTCACGGTATAGACCGCGTTGTAATCCAGCGCCTTAATCGAAACGGTCAGGCCGTCCTTAACGGCAAACGGCACGGTCGCCTTGCCCTGGCCATCGGCCGTAAAGGCCGTCTTGTTTTCCACGGTCTCGGCCCGATCATTCGGTCGCGCCACGAGCGCATGGCTGCCTTGGGCAGACGCATCCGAATACTCGATGGCGTAGGTCTGACCAGCCTTGAGGCCCGTAAAGGTCGCCGTCATCTTAAAGTAGGCACGCTTGTCGCCCATATTGCCCGTAACGCTCTTGGAAACCTTGAGTGTGTAGGTGCGCGGGGTGAATCGTGCGTATACGCATCCCGTATGGCGGTCCTTCACGTTGTACGTATAGGTGGGTGAAGACGACAGCAGCTCCGGGGCGTCCGGATTCGATAGGTCGTACCAACCCTCAAAGTGATAGCCCTCCTTGGGAGCGGCCACCGCCTCCACAAACGTGCCGTCATCCACAAAGTAGGCAACGCCCGATTTTTTGTACGCGTCCTCGTCCTTGCCCGAGCCATCCCCGGCATCGATGGAGCCCTTTGCCCCCTTAAGCTTGGAGCTGACCGTGCCGCCCGTCGTTACGTTGCTCCACGTGCCATCGGCATTTTTAAGCTGGGCAACAAAGGCCTGACGATACTTCCATTGCGCCACGAACGTCGCGCCCTGGCTCTCGGGAATGTTTTCGACGGTTACCGCATCGCCCACAGCACCGGTATCCGGATTGACCTTCTTGCCCTTAATGGTAAGAGTGCCGGAATCCGTGGTGCCCTCGGGAGCTGTATGGGTCACCGTGTGTTTGGCATCGAAGCGAACGGCTTTTCCCGAGCCCGCGTACTCCCAGCCCATAAACTTCCAGTCGTCGTTTTGTCCAACGGCAGCATGGGAGGTATAGCTCGCTCCAGCGCCAGAAAGCTGTACGAAATCGCCCGTGGACTCATTGTGCGGATCGTAGTGATACGCTTTGCCGCCGTTCACATCGTATTGAACGCCTGCCTTGGAAAACACGAGGTGCACTTTGTAGTGCTTTGTGACCTTGTCGGCCTCAAAGCGATAGGTACCATCTTCCAATCTGGTCCAATGTGCGTCGT
The DNA here is from genome assembly GCA_900545505.1 of uncultured Collinsella sp. Lineage (GTDB taxonomy): Bacteria > Actinomycetota > Coriobacteriia > Coriobacteriales > Coriobacteriaceae > Collinsella. The sequence continues at coordinate 7,529 of UQZC01000008.1, read as the reverse complement.
CGTCTGCGGAATAGAACTCGCCGTTGACAAAAGCACCGATAAAGACTGCCCCGTCATCGCGTTTGGCATCGACCATAAAGTAGGAGTTCTTCTCCTGTTTACCTACGTAGTTTTTGGCATAGGTAAAGTCCGCCGTCTTGGTATTGGCGTTATAAAAATACGTTCCGCTTCCGTTGGGCGTCGTGTATGTCTCGATGCGATAGAACTCCCTAAACGAGATATTGTCGAGGAAGTTGCCGGTCGAATTGCTCCCGTTGGCCGTGTTGTAGGCCACAAAAGCAAAGACGCTCTGGTTTTGGCCATCCGGAATGGTGTAGGTATAGTCGTAGTCAACCTTTTTGCTCTGCTCGAGCGCGTTGGAACCGTAGGAAGCCCACGCGTCGTTTTCGGACGCCATGATCCATACGCACCATTTTTCGGTATGCTCCGCATCGGCCGTCCATGAGAACGCGCTTCCGCTGGACGCATTGGCAAATCCGCCCACTTTGTCAAACTTGGTTGAATACAGGATGATCTTTTTGCTGCAGCCCGATTGGGAAAAATTGACCACATCCAAGCCGACATAGTTGTCGACGCTCATTTGAATCCATTGAACAATTTGCTGGTACTGATCGAGTGCCTTTTGATTGTCCTTGTACGGCTCGTTTTCTTGTCGCGGACCGATGATAAGGGCCATGGCGTCTCGACCCGAGCGGCCGCGGTGGTCGAGCCCCCACTCATACTGTTTTCCCGGCTCGGTCGTCACATATTGGTAGAGCGAACTCGCCTCGTGTGCGTTGAGCTCGGCGGCGTACTCGCCATCCGAGGGTGCAAATGGAACAGAATGTCCAACTGGGTCGATATAGTAGTCGTTCTGGGCAACGATCTCGATACGATGGTCCGTCTCGGTCGTGCGCCAATGGGGCGAGCACAGCGTAAACTTGCTGGTGCTCTTGTTCCCTAGATGTATATCGTCTTCAAAACTGCCGTTAGCAATGTTCGTATTTTCGTTCTTAAGATTCGAGGTCGAGAACGCATAGTTATTTAACGTTGTCATGGTCTCGGACGAATTTTCTTGATATACCTTGCCAAAGTCAGTATAAATGTCACGCGTGCCCTGCTTTTCCACGTGAACGTCATTGACCAGATTGCCAAACCACTCCCGGTATTGTTCGTTTGCCCCCGTAAGATTTGAATCGTAGCAAGTTAGTGCAAGCATCGTATTTTCGGACGCTGCGGTATAGACTGCCCGATAGGCAAACTCATCGTCTTGCTCGGGAAGCGCTCGATAATAGTGTGTACTGTTGGTGCCAAATGAGAACCAACCCTGTCCGTTAGAGCTTACGAGCCACACAGAAAGCGCAATGCGACCGTCGCCCTGCTCAAACGAGAAGTGGGATCCGTCGGCGCTGCTACCAGCAAAGCCGCCATTTGCAGCAAAGGAATCGCTGTAAACGGTGTACTGCTCAACGGTATTTCCCTGGGGCATCTTGCCCTGCGCCTTAAGCCAAGTCCGCAGCTGCATGAGCTGGTCTTGGCCTGCGTTGTTAACCGACAGATTCGCCTGTTGAGGACCCATCGTGAGCATCAGCACGTCATGTTCGGTTGCGGCGCGATGGTTGAGGCCCCACTCGTACGTGGAGCCGCTCTGGGTGGAAAAGGTGGTGTAGGTTGATCCGGGTTCAAAATAAGCATCGGTATCCTGTGGCTTAAGATTCCACGCAAGCGCAAAGTGATTACCGTTAGCTTGTTTGAGGTTTCTTTGACCGTTGAGGAGCTTCGTGGGGAGGTCGAGGTGCGACTCCTCGCCGATTCTCTTTCTCGGAGAGGTCGTCGACCAACCAGAAGCTTGGTTGGTAAAGGTTGGGTTCGCTATAAGGTTGCCATCGTCACCGTACGCACGCGAGGGCAACCCCCCCCCGACCATAACGAACGCACATAAGACCGCTAGCAACATCACAAAGCTGCGGCGCATCGACGCAATATGACCGAAAGGACCCTGCACGGGCGCACCCCCCCAGCCGCAGCCCGAGCATTCGAGCAAGCTGCACAAGTAGTTCGTTTAGGCCTTGTCATTCTACAACCAGCTCAGGGCAAAAGCAAAATTATACGTGACCGATTTGGAGTCATTTTTCGCACCTCATTTTTCGCATTGCGCAGGTAGGACGGCAAAAGTAGCCAAAAGAGCCCCGTCCCAGGTGAGCTAGGTGAGAAGCTGGGCCATGGCGTTGACGAGTTTTTGGACTTGGAGGGTGGGCTCGAGCGGATAGTGCAAAAAGACCGGCACCTCACGGCCGCACAGGAACGGCACGCCCACAAAGGCCGGGTGCACCCCCGACCACGCCCCGCAGGTGAGCACCGCGTCGCCCTTTTCCTCCGCCTCGTTAAAGAGCGCAAAGTCAAAGCTGTCCACGTCGATCACGTCAACGCCGCCGTCGGCCAGAAGGTCGACGCGCAGACTGTCCATTGCGTCGTTGCCGTGGCGGAGCACGCGCAGGCGCATGCCCTCCAAGTCGGCGACCGTGATGCGCGTCTTACGCGCCAGCGGGCTCGTACGCGGCAGGTCGATATAAAACGGCACGTTAACGATGCGGAGCTTTTGGCAGGCATCACGCCAGCGTGGGGTCGAAAAACTCGACTGCACTACATCCACCTCGCGACCAAGGCTGCGCATGACGGATTCGCGCTCGTCATAGAGGTCGCTTACCGGCACGATCTCAAATCGCAGCGACGGTTCCAGATCGTGAATGTCCGACCACATCGACAGCGTTTGGCGCCCCGGGCACATCATCGACACGCCCAGACGCACGGCACCGCCATCGCCCGCCGCGCGTCGGGCGCGACGCAGCGCATCCTCGGACTGCCGCATGATCGAGCGCGCGTCGTCCACCAGCAGAGCGCCCGCCGGCGTCACCTTAACACCCGAATGCGAGCGCTCGAACAACGTGATGCCAAACTCGGCCTCGAAGCCCGACACCTGCTTGACGAGCGCCGGGGTCGACACGCGCAATTTTGCCGCCGCACGCGAAAAGCTTCCCAGCTCCGCGGCGGCCGATATGGCCTCTAGTCGTCGATCGTACACGTCAATCTCCCGTTTTCGCGCCCGTGGCCACATGGTGCCACAGGGGGTTGTTTTCGCAGGTCACGCGCTCAATTGAGCATAAACTGCATCGCACAGTGTAAACCTACGGTTAACACCATTCTAACAAATATGCAATTCACCTGCGCCAATGCAAAGCATACGATAACCAGCGAAAAGCACGTGGGTCGGTTAATGGGAGCGACCCACCGGGAGGCACAAGAAGGGAAGTTCCTATGAGCAATTGGCTTAAGCTCGAGGGCGATGTCTGCGCCGTGACTGGCGCGCTCGGCGGTATGGGCGTCGAGATTTGCCGCGAGTTCGCCCGCAACGGCGCCAACGTCGTCCTGCTCGACCTGGACGAGGAGAAGGTCAAGGCCGCAGCCGCCGACCTCGCCGCCGAGTTTGGCATCCACGCCGAGGGCTACAAGATGAACGCCACCGACGAGGCCGAGGTTCAGGCCGCCGTCGATGCCACCATCGCCGACTTCGGCCGCGTCGACGTTCTCGTCAACACCGCCGGCATCCTGCGCTTCGCAGCTATGGAAGACCTGCCGCTCTCCGACTGGAACGAGGTCATCAACGTCAACCTCACCGGTTACTTCATCACCTCGCAGCGCTTTGGTCGCGAGATGATCAAGGCCGGCCAGGGTCGCCTGGTGCACATCTCGACCGTTGTCAGCCACTCCCCCGAGACGTTCTCGGGCGTGTACAGCTCCACCAAGGCGGGCGTCAACATGATGTCCAAGATGCTCGCCGCCGAGTGGGGCCCCTACGGTGTCCGCTCCAACTGCGTCGAGCCCTGCTTCGTTAAGACTCCGATGTCGGCCAATTTCTACGCCGACCCCGAGGTCGAGAAGAGCCGCAGCCGCCTGATCGCCACGCGCCGCATCGGCGAGGTCAGCGATATCGCCAACGCCGTCATGTTCCTGGCGTCCAAGCGCTCGGACTTTACCACCGGCGACGCCATCAAGGTCGACGGCGGCTTCTCCAACATGATGGGCGACCTCACCGCCAAGCCCGGCGGCCGTCGCGCCTATGCCGACAACTACCTTAAGAACAAGGGTGTCGAGCTTTGGTCCGATGAGTCCGGCGTCGCCAAGCCGACTGACCAGTAAACCAACCTGACAGGGAGGCCCGCGGATACGCCCACTCCTCCCCGCATCGATTAGAAAGAGTCCAATGGCTTCCAGCAACTCCAACAAGGGTCGCGCCGTCGTGCTTTCCGCCGCGTGCGTCACCATGTTCTTCATCAGCTCCATCGCGCTGTATTCCGTCGTGAGCAAGAACCTGCTCGCCGTCTACCCCGAGTGGTCCAGCGCCCTTACTTGGGCTTTCCCGGTCTTTCAGACCATCATGGCCGTGACGGGCATCTTCGCTGGCCGCATCTCCGACAAGATCGGCCCGCGCAACGTCGTGATCGCCGCCGCCGTGTGCTACGGCGTGGGCTGGTTCATGTCCGGCACCGTCACCGAGCCGTGGCAGTTCTACCTGTGGTTCTCGCTCGTCGCCGCTGTCGGCAACGGCCTGGGCTACAACCCGGCGCTCACCACCGGCCAAAAGTGGTTCATCGACAAGAAGGGCCTCGCCTCCGGCATCACCCTGGCCGCTTCGACCGCCGGCCCCGCCGTGCTGTCCCCGGTGCTCGCCTCGCTGCTCATCCCGAGCCTGGGCATCTTTGGCGGCCTCAAGGCGCTCGGCGTCATCTTCTTTGTGACGATCGCCGCCTCCGCCCTGTTCCTGAAGGCCCCCGAGGCCGGTTGGCTGCCCGAGGGCTTCGAGGCCCCCAAGGGCGGTGCACATGCCGGCACCTTCGGCGACCTCACCCCGGGCGAGATGGTCAAGACCCCGCGCTTCTGGGTCCTCATCGTCACCTTCGCCTTTGCCGCCACCGCGGGCACCCTGCTCGTGGGCAAGGTTGCCTCCATCGCCGCCGTTCAGCTCTTCTCCGACCCCACGAGCGCCGCGGCCGTCGCCCTCGGCGGTGTGGTGGTCTCCGTCAACACCTGCGCCAACCTGGTTGGCCGTCTGTCCTTTGGCCAGATCATCGACAAGCTCGGCGCCTACAAGTCGCTGCTCATCAGCCTTGTCGTCACCATCGTCGCCCTCGTTATCATGTCGATGAGCTTTACGCAGTGCATGTTCTTCGTGGCGCTCGCCCTGCTCGGCTTTAGCTTTGGCGCCCTGCTCGTCATCTACCCGCCGCTTACCGGTGGCGCCTTTGGCACCAGCAACATCGGCGTCAACTACGGCATCATGTTTTTGGGCTACGCCGCTTCCACCTGGATCAGCCAGCCCATCACCGCCGTGCTGTATCACGCCGAGGCCGGCAGCGCCGCCTACCAGCAGTCCTTCTACGGTGCCATTGTGATCGCCGCCATCGCCGTCGTGCTCACCGTCTACATGATGGTCTCCGACAGCAAGAAGAAGTCCGCCTAGTTTTACCGATGCGACAAAGGGACAGCCCCTTTGTCGCATTCCACCGGTCACCAGTATTAAGGAGTCGAAATGTCTGAGCTCAACCCCGTCCGCATTGCCGTTATCGGCGCCGGCGCCATGGGCCGCAACCACATCCGCTTTGTCACCGAGGAGCCCGAGGCCGAGCTCGTCGCCATCGCTGACGCCTTTGAGGGCGCCCGCGCCACGGCCGAGGCCGCCGGCGTGCCGTTTTATACCGATCCCGCCCAGATGATGGACGAGGTCAAGCCCGAGGCCGTCATTATCGCCACCCCCAACGACCTGCATCTGGGCGTTGCCCGCGAGGCCATCAAGCGCAACATCGTGCCGTTGGTCGAAAAGCCGATCTCCAACGACCTCGAGGATGCTCAGGCCTTCGCCGCCGAGGCCGAGACCGCCGGCGTGCCCGTGCTCGTGGGCCAGCACCGTCGCCACAACCCCTTCGTCAACAAGGCCAAGGAGATCATCGAGTCCGGCGAACTGGGCAAGCTCACCGTGTCGAGCTTCCACTACATGATCTATAAGAATGACGAGTACTTCGATGTCGAGTGGCGCCGCAAGAAGGGTGCCGGCCCGATCCTGGTCAACCTGGTGCACGACGTCGACCTGCTCCGCTACCTGCTGGGCGAGCCCGTTGCCGTCCAGGGTATGCAGTCCAGCGCCGCCCGCGGTTTTGAGACCGAGGACTCCGCCGTGGTCAACGTTCGTTTTGCCGATGGCGCGCTCGCGAGCATGACCATCTCCGACGCCACCGCCAGCCCCTGGAACTGGGAGGCAACCGCTCGCGAGGATCCGCAGTACCGTCCCTTCGACGCCAACGCCTACTTTATCGGCGGAACCTTGGGCGCCCTGTCGCTGCCCCGCCTGCACCAGTTCTCCTACGACGGCGCCTCCAACTGGCACAAGCCGCTGCAGATGGAGATTCCGGCCGTGGACCCGGCACTACCGCACAAGATGCAGCTCAAGCACTTTGTGAAGGTCGTCCGCCGCGAGGTTGAGCCCGTCGTAACCCCCGCCGATAACGTCAAGACGCTCACACTTCTCAACGCCATCAAGGAGGCCGCCGAGACCGGCCAACTCGTCGAGCTGTAATGCCTTAAGAGCGGGCCGCGGCAAACTCCCCGCCGAGCGCCTTGGCCCGCCGCCAACAAGCCCCTCTTCTTTGCCCCGCGAGCAGCCTCCTACCCGCGGGGCATTTTGCTACCTTGCCGATGATTTTTCTAGGACGGGGGCTATTTTGCGCCTCGGTTTGATTCGTTTGCCACGAAATGCGCCTATCTACTACGTTTAACCGATCACCCTTAACCATGCCAAATTTTGCGAAATAAAAACCGCAGGTAGACGGCTTGCCGATTTTCGGTAAAACCAGGCACGGTCGACCCATACGGTTCAAACGTAGTAGATGGGTCGTTTTCGTGGCGCGGCTCCAAAACAGTCTTTTGGGACGGGTGGTATCCTTGGTAGCCCTGTGCTGCAAACGCACCTTAAACGCAAGGAGTCCCATGGATCTTATCGCCCAGCTCGCTCGCGAGCTCAACCTTAAGGCCGCCAACGTCGAGGCGGCCGTCAAGCTCATCGACGAGGGCAACACCATTCCCTTTATCTCGCGCTACCGCAAGGAAGCAACGGGCGGCATGGACGACGTCGCCCTGCGCGCGCTCGACGAGCGCCTGTCTTACCTGCGCAATCTTGAGCAGCGCAAAGAGGACGTTATCCTGCTCATCGACGCCCAGGGCAAACTCACGCCCGAACTCGAGCAGCAGATTCGCGAGGCCACGCAGCTCCAGCGTGTCGAGGACCTCTACAAGCCCTACCGCAAAAAGCGCATGACCCGCGCGCAGAAGGCCCGCGAGGCAGGCTTGGAGCCGCTCGCCAACATGATCATTATGCAGGCCTCGGCCAAGGGCAGCGCACTCGACGCCGCCGCGGCATACGTCAACGAGGAGGCCGGCTTCGACACGCCCGAGAAGGCGCTCTCCGGCGCCGCCGACATCGTGGCCGAGACAGATCGGAA
>UQZC01000007.1 GCA_900545505.1 uncultured Collinsella sp. | reverse complement strand
GGCACCGTCCACGGCAGAAGCTCAGCAAGATCAGCAGGACGCACCGGCGGCAACGGTAAACGATGCGGGCGCTGCTGACCAAGACGGCTCTCTTGGCGGCGCCGACAGCTCATCGGCAAACGACGCTATCATGCCCTGTGGCGTGACCGATGTGACAGGCGGGAGCGGTGTTAAGGTCAACACGACCGTGGTCCGCCACGATACGGACTGCAAGCTTTCGGACAACATCACGCTCGAAAAGGGCCAGCCGTATACCTATGATTTTCCCGATGTTGAGGGCGGCATGCCGGATGAGCCGCTCTGCGAACTTGTCGAAACCAAGTACTACCGGGCCGATGCTGCTTCGGGCACCCTGGCTGAAGTCCAGGACACATCTATGTCCGATGTGACGGCTCACTTTGAGCCTGTTGGCGATCACATGAGGCTGACGCTGACCTTTACGGGTGGCGCGGCAGGCGGCTCGTATCGACTCACGCGCAATGAGGATCTTTATATTGGCGCGGCACTGACGTATACCAGCACCGACTATGAAGGTGACAACAGCTACGCGGGCAGCTCGATTACCGTCAACGAAACCAGGGACGACTATTACCTCCGCTACGTCATCAATAGCGAAATTACGCTTGTTGCATCGGAAAACGAAGCCCTCCATAACCTGAACGTCAACGACGTGAAGACCGACTACGCGCCCGGCGAGGCGCCGCGCGCGACCGCGACGATCCCCGCCGCCGATGCCGACAAGTACGAGATCGCCTACGAGTGCTGGGAGGAAATGGATGGCAGCGACCCTGCGGAGCTCACGCCCGTTGCCTTCTGGTATTCCGACCCTGCCAAGTATCCGACGGGCGCGAGGAGGATCGAACACTTCGAAGAGGGCAAGTTCTACATGTACTCCGTTGAGCTGAGGCTCAAGGGCGACAATACCGTGGCCGATGACTGCATGATGTACGTCAACGGTCATTGGGCGCACCACATCAAGACCGTCAACGGCGTCTTCGCGCCAAACGCTGACAATATGCTGTGCGAGCAGCCGATCGACGAATGGCGGGCCATCGACGTTATCGAGATCAACGGCGCCACGACCACCTTCAAGGCGGGCGATAAGCCGGTCTTTACGGCGAATGTTCCGACGGGCTCCAACTCCCTTCCTCAGTGTGAGTTCTGGACGGGCAGCGATGGCAGCGAAGTGAACTCTCAGGAGTTCTGGGATCAGAACATTACGAACCACATCGACGCCTTTAAGCCCGGCGTGACCTATCGTTACGGTATCTACCTCAAGTCCGCGCGCGGCTTCTACTTTACGCCCAACACCAAGCTGGTGATCAACGGCCAGGAGTGCGGCTACCAGGTCGCGGACAGCGTATCCGATGAGGACAGCGGTTGGATCTACACCCTGTGGCTCAACACCGATCTGACCTTTACGCCTGAAGCCACGCCGACTCCCGATCCGCAGCCTACGCCGGATCCCAAGCCGACGCCGCAGCCTGGGGTGAAGCCCGAGACCAAACCCTCGGCCAAGCCGGCTACGACCACCACGGTGAGCAAGACGGTTGAGAAAACCACGCAGGCCAAGAAGGGCGATGCTGTCCTGGCTATCACGGGGGATACCACCGCGATGACGGTCGCCGCCCTAGGCATCGCCGGCGCAACCGTAGCCGCCGCCGGCCTCGCCGCGACCAAGCGCCGCAAGCGTTAGAGCTGGGTGACGGCTCTCATTCTCGGCCTCAGTAAAATCTCAATCTGTAACACCAAACTGCCCAAAACGGCTCTAGATGTTACAGATTGAGATGAACTGTTCGGCCGACAACCTAACGTCTCGATCTGTAACACCAGGCGGGGAATTTGACCTCTAACTGTTACAGATTGAGACAAACTGGCTGGCCAAGTTCAGAACCGCCACAAAGGTACCTATTCCCTTTGTGGCGGTTTGCGCAGGTAGAACGGTAGGTTCGTATATATGAACCTACCGTTCGCTTTGTTTTTGGACAACGATTACGCTGGATGACTTTTGGTTTGCAGGAAAGGAACGACCATGAGGTGGACTACTGTTCGAGCGCTTTGCCGCCGCCTGACCGTTGCCGCGGTGACCCTCACCATGGTGACGGGTTCGTTGCCCGCGGGCGCGTTTGCCGAGACCCTCACCACCGACGGCACTTTTGTGCAGACGGATAACGACCAAGCAGCCGATGCCGACGCCGCCGACCCCGCGCCCGATGCCGGCGCCGCCGACCCCACAGTGCTCGATAGCGGTGATACCCCTACGCCCCCGCCCTCCGAGATTGCATCGGCGGCGGGCCTAACGGGCGTCGGGCAGACCGAGAGCACACCTGCGGGTACGCTCGCCACTGATCTTGTCGAGGGCAAGGAACTCGCCGAGCAGCAGAAGCAAGAGGAGGCTTCCGGTGCCGAGGCAACCTGGAACGAGGAACTTGGACTCTGGGCAACCTCGAAGGGCACTACGGGCGTAAAGGGTGAATACGACGATGGCTACGTGGCCGGCGAGCAGACCCCCGCGCAGTACTACTTCTCGATCGATAACCTCACCAACGAAATTTCTATCGAGTATGGCGACGCGGGCATTACCACGTTGGAGGTGCCCTCGACCATCGACGGCAAAAATGTCGTGAGTCTTAAGGGCATGGGAAACGTTGCGCTCACATCAATTACGTTTGCCCCCGATTCGCATATCCGCTCTGTGGGCGGTTTGGGCGGCAGCAGCATCAAGGAAATCGCACTGCCCGATTCGGTTGAGGAACTGGGCTGGAATGCGTTTACCGGAAGCAAGACACTTCACACGGTGACCTGGCCCAACAACGCGGCCTTTACCACGATTCCCGAGCAGGCCTTTGAGGGCTGCGAACAACTTGACGACAATGTGGTGGCAACGCTGCCGCCTTCGATTAAGACTATCGACTATCGCGCCTTCGCCAATTGCGGCGTACCGCAGTTCTATGTCTCGGACACAACGGTACTCACCTTTACGCAGATCAACGTGCCGGGCACGGTGGAGCGGATTGAGCGCTATGCCTTTGACGGGTGCTCGCATGTGTCGTCGGTGACGATTGGCGATGGTGTCAAATCTATCGGGGCGCTCGCGTTCGCCTCTCTTGATCCTGCGATTGCCGGCAAAGAGATTGTGCTACCCAAAAGCGTGGAAATGATAGAGTGGGGAGCTTTTGAGAACACGAGATACGGAAACGAGACGAACCATAATGCCGTTGCCCTGCGCGTGATGAACCCCGATCTTCAGTTTGGTGAGGCGGGCTATCCGGGCGACTATAATGAGCGCGTGACAATCGATGGCGTAACGTATGCGATTCCCTTCAGTGAAGGCCAGACCATCTATGCCTATGCGACCGATTCGGCTGGCAACCCCTCGATGGTCAAAAAGCTTGCCGATGCCGTGGCCGATCGCAAGGACTCCGTCGATTCCTCGAAGCCTGCCTACACGTTTGAGTGGATGGGCGAGGCGGCCCAGGTGACGGGCAAACTTCCCCAGAGCGCGACGGCTACACTCGTGCAGGCGGGGCAGTCCACGCCGCTGGCGGTTGGCGATGACGGCAGCTTTACAGCGGACGCTCTCTCCAAGACAGCAGCAACGCTGCGCATTTCGCTCAGCGGTTACTATGACATGGTGCTGGCGCGCCCGGGCGACCAGATGACGGGCACATGGAATATCGGAGAGATTAAGGCTGAGGACTTTACCAAGATTCCGGCTTCGCGCGCGATTGAACTTAATGTGGCCTATCTCGAACCGGTCGCAGGCCAGGATAAGACCGAACGCATTGAGCTCGATAGTCTCGATAACATCGATCTGACGGTGAAGAGCGGCGGCAAGACGCTTAAGCCTGCCAAGGGTGACAAGGAAAACGACTTCCGTATCCAGGGCACAGCGCTCGTGGTGTCGCAGGCCATTGCCGACGCGGACCAGGATCTGGAGATAACGCTCGAGCCCAAAGATAGCCTCAAGTTGGGTGGGGCGACGGCGACGGTGAAGCCTTCGGCCGGCAAGGTCGATATCGACTTGAAGCCCTGGGGCACGGCGGCGGTCACGACCAAGGGCGACTACCAGGGCGCCAACCGTGTGCTGGTGTTTCGTACGTCCGACGGCAAGCTGGTCGCCGACGGCGTCACCTATTTGATGGGTTACGAAGACGATGGCACCACGCCTATCATGAAGGCCGAGACGCCGCGCCTTAAGGCCGGTTCGTACACCATCGTCGCCTTTAACAAGACGAGCTACGACATCCAAGCGACGAGCTATTCCACGTTTAGCCGCCTAGGGCTGACCGTGGGTAAGCATATCGCGCAAAAGCAGGTGAAGATCGAGGACGGCAAACAGCTCGACGTGACGCTCGACGTCCCCACGTTTGACGTGGAGACGTATCGTGCCGAGCGCGGGCTGACGGCGGGCTCGGTTATCGCTGATTCGTCCGCGGTCGTTGGCGCGGAGACCGAGCTGCGCATTCATTACGAGCTCAAGGACAGCCAGGCTGCCAAGATTGAGATTCCGCTGGCCAAGGATGCCGTCGAGGATGTGTCCGCAGGCGCTCGCGAAGCCGGCGCCAGCTCCGATGCCGTGTGGGCTGGCACAACTTGGGAGGGCGACAACCTCGTTCTCGATATGAAGAAGGGCATGGGCGCCGATGTGTTTGTGCGCTTTAAGCCTAAGGCCGCGGGCATCTATGCCGTCTCGCCGCTTATTACGCTGGGCGAGGTGACATTGCCGCTGGGAAGCACCACACTCGAGGTTAGCGGATCGCGCATCGAGGTCGACAACACCGACGTTCACAGCCTACTGGGCAATGTGGCCTACGTTTATGCGGCACCGGGCAAGAGCGTGCAGCTCACCGTGGGGACGGGCTCGTCGGCTGCAAAGTACACCGGTAAGACCAATAAACTCGGCCGTGCCAAGATTGAATACGACCTGCCGCAGGATACGCTTGCCGCCGAGCGCGTGACGCTCGAGGCGCGCGTGGGCTCGACCGATGTTGCCGCTGCTGCTGCCGAGGTAACGGCTCGCAATTATGTGCGCTATGTTCCGGGCGCTTCGGTCTGGAACTTTGATGTGACGTATCGTGGCGGTACGCAAAACCTGGTCAAGGACGGCAAGGACACCGGCAAGAGTCTGTGGACCTTCCATCATCTGCCGCAAAAGAAGAACGCCTACTGGACCTTTGATATCACGCTCGAGGTGGGAAACGAAGAGGCCGCCGACACGCTCGACCTGTACGTGGACTGCGTGGATGGCAAGACGGTGACGATTCCTCTGACTCAAAAGTCGCGCGAGGGCACCCGTGTTCGCTATGTGGCGGAGTATGTGGACGAGGGCTACCTTAAGCTGCTCGACGAGTTTAACAAGGCGAATGACTCGACCTATGTGAACTGCGGCAACTTTGAGCAAATCTTTATGCCGCAGACCTACCGCATCTCCAATGCTCAGCTTATGACCATGCTGAGTTTTGACGCCAACGCTTCGGCCAAAAAGCATTCCGCCGCGGCCGAGGAGCGCCAGCAGGAGTTCTCGAATGCCGTGCAGCAGTGGCACGAGTATATGATGGATAACTCGTTTAATGATGTCGACGAGGCCTTTAACGACGCGATTGACCAGATGGTCGCCGATGCGTTTGCCGAGGAGGACAAGGACGGCAAAGAGGACGAAGCCCAAGGTGGAGCTGTCCGTAAGGCTCGTCGCGCCCCTGCCGCCAGCGACGGCGAGGGTGATGATGCTGGCAACGACGAGGCCGCGCAGTTTGCGGCCGAGCTCAAGGCCGCGGTCGGCGGGTCGGCGGCGCTGCTGACCCAGCAGGGCGACAGCTATGGCGTCAATGTGGACAAGATGATCTTTGAGGATGCTTACGGCACCAGCGAGGATTGGTATCAGGAACTCGCGGCGGCCCAGGGCGCGAACGCTGCGGATGCGGCCGCCATCAAGGAGCTCGTCGACCATGCATCGCGAGCGGAGTTTATTGCCCAGCAGGCCGAGGATCTGGTGGGCCAGTCGATGGGTATCGGCCAGCTCAACCAATACGGAAGCTGGAATGACGCAACCGCTGCGGCACTCAACAAGTGTGCGGGCATTAAGGCCAGCGAGTACAACGGCCAGTCGACGAGTGGGTTTAACGATTTGGGCCAGGCGCTCGGCAGCTCGCTGAGCTACAAGGCGGCTGACGACGATACCGTTAAGGGCTTTAAGGTCGCCGCGCCCGATGGCGAGCAGACGGCCTATATAGAGTCGGAATTTATCGAGAACTCCAATAACAACAAGAACCAGGCGCTTCTGTTTAACTCGATCGCCATGCAGTGCGACATTCTGGACAACCTGTACGACAACTGGAATGTGGTCCATAGCCTCAACAACTCCAAGGTGCGCGGATGGCTCATGGCCTGGAAGCGCAACGGCGACGTGAGCGCCCATATGAAGCTCATCCGCACGATCCGTTCGCTCAAGAGCTATAAGATTGAATGCGAGATGTTCGGACAGGTCTTTAAGACCGATGCGTGGAAGGCGGCCGGCCAGGCGTTTCCCGCGGCGACCCAGGGCATCGGCATCTTTACCGGCATTTACGGCGTGAACGATGCCAGCAAGAACTGGGAGAACGTGAACGTCCGTATGCAGAAGGTGAAGGGCGAGCGCGAGGGCTATGAGCTTCAGCACACGCGCTTGCTTGCCAAGCCCGAGAAGACCGAGGACGACTGGAAGTGCATTTACGCGCTGCGTGACGTCATGGAGAAGGCGCGTGCGTTTGAGGATCTGCTGTATCGCCAGCTCTGCCACGACAGCACCGATGTGGCAGTGGGCTCCATTATGACAATCGCCGGCGTGCTGACGGCCGGTTCGGCGGGTACCGTGGTGGGCGCTGCCTATGACGCGGCTTCGACCAGCGTAGGTTCGGAGCGCGCGATTAAGCTGACCAATGCCGAATGCGCCTATGATGTTGCCTGCGAGCAGGTGGAGCGCGCGTGCCAGAATCGTATTACGGTCAACTGGGGCGAGCTGACCGATGCCGAGGTCTACAAGGCCAACAAGGACGGCTTGATCTCGGACGAGAAGATGCAGTCGATTTTTGAGGCGCGTTATCGCAATGTGGCCGCCAGGGCTGCACCCGACCCTGCGGGCGTGGTGTACGAGGGTCTGCTGTCCAATACGGTTGAAGGCGCGACGGTTGAGCTGTGGAGCGCCGACGATGCGGCCGGTACCAATGCAGTGCGTTGGGATGCCGAGGAGTATGAGCAGGACAATCCGCTTGCAACGGGTGCGGACGGTGCGTACAACTGGAATACGCCGACCGGCTGGTATCAGGTGCGCGTGACCAAGGACGGGTATGAGGAGGCGCGTTCGGCTTGGCTGCGCGTGCCGCCGATTCAGACTGAGGTGAACATTGGCTTGGTGTCGACGGCGGCGCCCGAGGTGGCTTCGGCCCATGCCTACACCGATTGCGTCGAGGTTGAGTTTGCGCAGTATATGGATGCGAGCGACGATGCCCTGGTCGCATTGTGCGCGCAGGGCTTGGGCGACGTGACGTATACGTGGCTCGACAAACAGGACGATCCCAATGGCAAGCCGCTGTCGCGCGTGCTGCGTATTCGCTATGCCGATGCGCGTGAGGCGGGCTCGACGGTGGCGTTTGAGCTCGACGGTGCTCGCAACTACGCCGGCGCGGCCATGGCGCGCTGGGCAAGTGGCGAGCTTGTCGTGGGCGTTCGTGCCGACAAGCTCAAGCTCAACGTGGAGCAGGCCGTGACCATGCTTGAGGGCAGTGACTTTGAGCTGGTGGCGCACGTGACCGATAAGGCGGGCAAGCCGTTTGCGGGCGCAAGGGTTAGTGTTGGGCTGGAGTCCTCGGCTATCTGCTCTGTCGATGCCACCCAGGCCGTGACGGGCGAGGATGGCGCGGCGACGTTTGTGCTGCATGGTGCTCTGCCCGGTTTGACGACGTTGACGGCGGCGGTGGACGGCACGGCGCTGTCCAAGCAGGTCGATGTTCGCGTGTCTGCCGAGGCAGTGCGACCGGCGCGACCGGTGGCGACGATTGGTGCGACGACGTTTGGTGCATGGTCGCCCAAGGAGAATTACATTACGGTTCCCAAGGGCACGAAGCTGGAGCTTTCTGCCGAGGATGGCACGACGATTTGGTACACCACCAACGACACCTGCCCCTGCCGTGACGAAGGCCGCGTAAAGTACACCGAGCCTATTGCGCTCGATAGCAACATGTATGTGCGCATTGCGGCACAGCGCCCTGGCATGTCGTACAGCGAGTATTCCGAGCGTCTGAACATTACGATTACGGTGACCGATGAGGCGGCGCCTGATCCGACGCCCGATCCCAGTCTGAAGCCAGAGCCCGAGCCGACGCCTGACGGCGGCGAGCAGGGTGGCGGTACGGATGGCTCTGGTGGCGCCGGGGTCCCTGCGGGCGGTTCGACTTCGACGACGACCACGGTGACGACGAACAAGTCCAAGGGTAAGGGCAAGAACGGCAAGAAGTCCGGTGGCATGGAGCTCGCCAGCACGGGTGACTCCGCCGCGATGACGGTCGCTGCTCTGAGCATCGCCGGCGCAACCGTTGCCGCGGCCGGCATCGCTGCGACCAAGCGCCGCAAGCGCTAAGTTTTGGCGACAGCGCCCATCCTCGGCTTTAGCAAAATCTCAATCTGTAACATCAAGCCAGATATTTGGGTTCCAGGTGTTACAGATTGAGATGAACTGTTCAGCCGCCAACCTAACGTCTCGATCTGTAACACATAGCGAGGAATTTGGCCTCTAACTGTTACAGATTGAGACAAAGCGGAGGCGGTTGGAGCGATATCTCGATCTGTAACAACTACAAGGCTCAACGGGCTCCAGGTGTTACAGATTGAGACAAAACGACCGACCAAGCCTCAAACCACCGCAAAGGGGACAGGCACCTTTGTGGTGGTTTGGGCGGCCGGTATAGAAAAAGTCCCCGCCGGGCGTGTGCTCGACGGGGACTTTGCCGTTTGATGGCTAGCACTGTAGGTGATTACTCGCCCAGCAGGCTCTTGGTGATGGAAGCGGCGGCCTTCTTGCCGGCGCCCATCGCCAGAATGACCGTAGCGGCACCGGTGACGATGTCGCCGCCGGCCCAGATGCGGGGATCGGTGGTCTGGCCGGTCTCCTCGTCGGCGACGATGTAGCCCCACTTGTTGAGCTCCATCTTGCCGCCGATCTTCTTTGCGAGGGGGTTGGCGTTGGTGCCGATAGCCGAGATTGCGACGTCGCAGGGAATCTCCTCGATGGCGCCCTCGATGGGCACCGGGCGACGACGGCCGGACTCGTCGGGCTCTCCGAGCTCCATCTTCTGGACCTTGACGGCGCACACGGAGCCGTCCTCGCCAGCGACAAACTCGAGCGGGGAGACGAGCGGCAGAACCTCGACGCCCTCGGCCTTAGCGTGGTGCAGCTCGGCGCGACGGCAGGGCATCTCGTCCTCGGTACGACGGTAGGCGATGATGGCGTGCTCGGCGCCCAGACGCTTGGCGGTACGGACGGCGTCCATAGCCACGTTGCCGCCACCAAAGACGACGACGTTCTTGCCGTGCTTGGTGGGGGTGTCGTACTCGGGGAACTTGTTGGCCTTCATCAGGTTCACGCGGGTGAGGTACTCGTTCGCGAAGAAGACGTTGGGCAGGTTCTCGCCGGGGACGTTGAGGAACTTGGGCAGGCCAGCGCCGGTCGCCACGTAGATGGCGTCGAAGCCCTGCTCGAACAGCTCCTCGGCCGTGGCCATGTTGCCCACGACGGAGTTGTACTCAAACTTGACGCCCATGTCCTCCAGGCCGTCAATCTCGCGCTTGACGACTGCCTTGGGCAGACGGAACTCGGGGATGCCGTAGACCAGCACGCCGCCGCCGGTGAAGAAGGCCTCAAAGACGGTGACGTCAAAGCCGTTGCGGGCGAGCTCGCCGGCGCAGGTGATGCCGGACGGGCCGGAGCCAACGACGGCGACCTTCTTGCCGTTCTTGGGGGCCATCTTGGGCGTGGAGGCGAGCTCGGGGCGGTCACCCAGGAAGCGCTCGAGCTGGCCGATGGCCACGGGCTCGGACTTCTTACCACGGATGCACTTGCCCTCGCACTGGTTCTCCTGCGGGCAGACGCGGCCGCAGATGGCGGGAAGCATGGAGTCCTCGCGGATGGTATCGAGAGCGCCGCCGAAGTCCTTCGCGCGGATCTGCTCGATAAAGCGGGGAATGTTGATGTTGACAGGGCAGCCCTCAACACAGAACGGCTTCTTGCAGTTGAGGCAGCGCTCAGCCTCGGCCAGCGCCATCTCCTCGGTGAAGCCCTTGTCGACGGGGCGGAAGTCGCAGGCGCGCTCGGCAGCCGGCTCCTCGTTATCGGGGGTGCGGGGCGACTTCATATCGGCAACGAAACGACCGTTAACTAGTGGCATGCGCAGCTCTTTTCCTCATAGGCCTTGAGGGACTCGCCCTCTTCGGAACGGTAAGCGGCCTGGCGGGCACGAAGGTCATCCCAGTCGACCAGGGTGGCATCGAAGTCGGGGCCGTCGACGCAAGCGAACTTGGTCACGCCGCCCACCTCGACGCGGCAGCAGCCGCACATACCGGTGCCGTCAACCATGATGGGGTTGAGGGACGCGGTGATGGGGGTGTCGTATTTCTGGGCGGTGAGGGTCGAGAACTTCATCATCGGAACGGGGCCGACGCAGAAGACCTGGCTCACGGCCTTGTCCTGCAGCAGGCGCTCCAGCGGAGCGGTGACAACGCCCTGCTCGCCGTAGGAGCCGTCGTCAGTGGTGATGTGGATGTGGTCCTCGTCGAGGAGCTCGCGGAACTGGTCCTCCATAAGCAGGAGGTCCTTGGTGCGGGCGCCCATGATGGCGTGCACCTCGTGGCCGGTCTCGACCAGGTGCTTGGCGACCGGGAAGGCAATTGCCAGGCCGACGCCGCCGCCAATGACGGCGCAGGGGCCCTCGGCCATCTCGGTGGGAACGCCCAGCGGGCCCACGACGTCGCGCAGCGACTCGCCGGCCTCGTAGGTGGAAAGCATCTCGGTGGTCTTGCCGATCACCATGAAGATGAACTCGACCCAGCCCTCGTCACCGTTCCAGCCGGCCAGGGTAAACGGGACACGCTCGCCCGTCTCGTTGGCGCGAACCATGAGGAACTGTCCAGCGTGCGCATGCTTGGCGATTGCAGGCGCCTCGATGCGGAACTTGAACACCTTCTCCGAGAACTGCGTCTTCTCCAGGATCTTATACATAGAACCCCTCTCTTGTTAGGGCCGCCGAACCGTGCCTCCACGGAAATGGACGGTAGCCCGAATAAAACCGTACGTGCACAGGCGTTGTGCAGACATACGGTGCAAATTATACCCTCATGGACATGTCACTTACGTGTGTCTTCGGCGGTTGGGAGCAGGGTTTATCCACTTTGGCCTACCAAAGGGGGAGAGGTTTATTTTGGCAGGTTTTATCGGGTAAAACGGCAAAGGGGCCAGCCTCGGGTTGCAATGAGGCCGGCCCCCTTTGGGGTGCTATGTGTGTATGGCGGTGCGCGGTTTATTGCGATGCGGCCGCTGCGGCGTTTCCGCAGTTAAAACCTGCCAAAATAAACCTATCCCTAAATGATAGGTTTTAGTGCTTGCCGTTGGCGGAGGCGGCGCCGTTGACGTGGTCGCGGGCATAGATCACGCCGTGCACGATTGCCAGACCGGCGGCATCTGCGGCGCGGGCGCAGGTGTCCTGGAAATCCTCGGCCTCGCGGGCGCGCAGCTGCTTAAGCACGTAGTCGGCGACGGCCATCTTGCCGGGAGGGTTGCCGATGCCGGTGCGGATGCGGCTGAAGTCGCGGCTGCCCATCTTGTCGATGATGGAGCGCAGGCCGTTGTGACCGGCGTGGCCACCGCCCACCTTAACACGTACGTCGCCGGCGGGAATGTCGAGCTCGTCGTGGATTACGAGCAGCTCCTCGGCCTTGATCTTGTACTCGCGGCAGAGCTTGGAGATGGGGCCACCCGAGGTATTCATATACGACTGCGGCTTGACCAGTACAATCTGGCGCTTACCGCCCTCTTCCTCGGGATCGTTGATGTTGATGAGCGCGACCTCGGCGCCGGCCTGGTTTTTCCAGTACGTGACGCCGGCCTGACGGGCCAACTCGTCGATCGCTTTGAAGCCAGCGTTGTGGCGGGTCTCGGCATACTCATCGCCAGGGTTGCCAAGTCCGGCAACCATGCGAATCTTAAGCGGCTGTGCAGCTGCCATGTTCATCCTTTCGTTGATTTGTCGCCTGCTATGGTGAGCGACCCTGTTGCCGCTGTCAAATGGAGGGCAATTGAGGTTATTTGAGGGCGTTTGGACGGCCGTCGAAATCGAGGTGGACAGTTAGTTCAGATACGTATAAGTTCTGAGGACTCGAAGTGCTCAATTCAATGCCGATACGTTGTTTTGGAGCTTTAGTTAGTCCATATGACGCTGTTTTGAAGTCTACCCTGCCTTCAAATCGGGCGAATGGTATAGAGATAACTGCAAAACAGCCTAATTCAATGTGTCCATTTATACGTATTTGAACTAACTGTCCAGCCCTGCTCGACGGTGCACGGGTGATTCGCCGTTTAGACCGGCGCAAGGCCGATTCCGGCCCGCAGGGCGTTGAGCCAAGCGGCCTGACGCTTGCGATAGCCCTTGATACGGTATCGGAATCGGACTCCCGCGAGTCGATGCATCGTTTGGGCGAAGGCTTCGAGTGCAACAAGGTCTTTCATTTGGTCGCGATTGATAACCAGGACGTGGATGCCCATTGCCTTGAGGCCATTATTTCGATTGCCATCGTGGATGCGAGCGTTTTGAAGCTCATGCCCAATTCCGTTGTATTCGTTGTCGACTCCGGCGGCCGGGCAATATAGGTCGCAGATGGCGTAAGGGATGCCGGAGGACATGTTGACCGCAAGAGTGTCGAAGTCGATTCGATAGTTGAGTAGCAGGCCTCCCATGGGCAGGCTGCAACATCCGAATCCGCCAAAGCGCATGGGCGCTCCGAGAACGGCAAACATTAGGGATTCGGCTGGGGATGCAGATCCGGGTCGGGCGAGCTTGACTGCCGTGCGAAACGAGGTGTATGAGCTGCTTTTGGCAAGCTGTGCAACAGTCTCGAGATCTTCGATGGTCGTGGCGGGCTCGCATTTGTAGTGTGCCTGTTCGTAGCGGGTTTCGTTCTGCTGTTCGGTCGCCGACTGGTCGCCCCGGCAATCGAGGTCGTCCATCGCTTCGTAGTCATCGCCCTTGGGCCAGATGTCGTCATAGGCAATGGGGTATGTTGCCCCGGGAGGAAGGGAGTAGGTTCCGAGCAGCTCCATAAGGAGCATCAAGGTTTTGGCGACTGATTCATTTTTGGAACAAAGCATGGCTGTCATGGCAGGAGACGTTGCGTAGATGTCGGCCTCGACGTGCATAATTGCACCTTCAGGAAGAGGAGTGGAGAGAATATGCTGAAGAAGTCGCTTGTCGGGGCGCCTGTTGTCTTCGTTTGAAACGAGAAGATCGAGCAGTTCGGAATCATCTTCATTCCAGGCGTCGAGTATCGAAAGTGCGCCAAAGTCTATCGCGTCATTGTTGGGAATGCAGCCAGCCAAGGCCTGTGCTTGCTGTTCGTTATCAACGGAGTCCCAGGGTAGGGCAGAGTACGCCCGTCGTGCGCGACGAATTGCGCGGAGGGCGGAGAGATGTGAAATCACGGTCGTCATAGCTATAACGTACTAAGTTGGCGGCAGAATGCGACCGCCATACCGTTCTTTTCGCTCAGCGGGGCGCTGCGCGCCATGAACGGCTGGGTGTTATGAAATCGGTGGAATCGGTTGAGGGGATTGCAGGAAATTGAGCTCTGCCGCGAAGGTTGACGATAGCTACTGGACAGTTAGTTCAGATACGTATAAGACGGCGGGCGTTCGAGGCGTTTCTAAGGGCTTTCGAGGGCGATTTGAGGGTAAATATGCGGCGGTCGTACTCGAAAGCGATGAGCTTTGGGCAGTATGGCGTTCGCCGGGGAGCTCAGAAGGCTCAGAACGGCCTTTGGAGCTTTAAAAAAATACGTATCTGAACTAATTGTCCAGGGAAGGTTGTCGAGGGGTAGAAAAAGGGTCGGAAGCGAGCTTCCGACCCTTTAAAAACACCAAAGATGATGAGATGCACGCTGGATTACAGCGCGAAGTCGCCGCCGACGAGCGTAGAGACGGGCTCCTCGTGGTAAACGGCGGAGATGGCCTGAGCGAACTCCTCGGCGACCGAGATGGTCTTGATCTTGCCGCCGACCTCGACGGGAATGGCGTCGGTGACGACGCACTCGACGATCGGGGCGTCGTTCAGACGTTCGATAGCCGGACCGGAGAAGATGCCGTGGGTGGCGCACACGTAGATGTCGCCAGCGCCCATAGCCTTGAGCTCCTTGACGTTGGCGCACAGGGTGCCAGCGGTGTCGATCATGTCGTCATTGATGACGCAGGTCTTGCCCTTGATGTCACCGATGATGCCCATGACCTCGGCGGCGTTGTGGCGCGGACGGCCCTTGTGGGCGATGGCCAGGTCGCAGCCGAGCATGTCGGACAGCTTCTTGGCGGCCTTGGCACGACCCACGTCGGGGGAGACGACAACCAGGTTGTCGGTGTCGAAGTGCATGTCGTTGTAGTACTGGCCAAACAGCGGCAGCGCGGACAGGTGGTTAACCGGGATATCAAAGAAGCCCTGGATCTGACCCTGGTGCAGGTCGAGGGTGATGATGCGGTTGACGCCGGCGCGCTCGAGCAGGTTGGCGACGAGGCGGGCGGTGATGGGCTCGCGCGGGCCGGCCTTGCGGTCCTGGCGGGCATAGCCGTAGTGGGTGATGACGGCGGTGATGGAGCGGGCGGATGCGCGCTTGGCAGCGTCGGTGGCGATGAGCAGCTCCATGAGCATGTCGTTGACGTTGCCGCCGGCCACGGACTGAATCAGGAAGACGTCGGCGCCGCGGACGGTCTCGTCGTAGCGGGCGTAAATCTCACCGTTGGCGAACTGCTTTAGCGTAAGGCCCGAAAGCTCGACCCCAAGGAACTCAGCGATCTTCTGAGCGAGGGGACGGTTGGAGGAACCGGAATACACGCGGATGGACTTGCGCATATTCTCCGACTTCTCGGGATCATTAATCGGCATTACCCTTCTCCTTTATATCGAATGCCATATAGATGCCTTGTTGCATTGTAACCGCGCGGCGGGGTTTATCGAGTCTTGATAACGTCTTTACCGTCAACGGACACGAACCGACCACTCATCCGGCCGCGCAGGTCAGCATAGAAAAAGGAGCCGTCCCCACGGAAGCGGCTCCTTAGATGCTTGGTAAAACGTTATACCTCGTCGTCCTCGTGCAGGCGGCGGCGATAATCGGCGGCCCAGCCCTCAATATTTACCTGACGGGCGCGGCCCAGACCGAGTGCGTCTGCCGGGACCGGCTCAGTGATGACGGAGCCGGCGGCCACGAGCGCGCCGTCGCCAATCTGGGCGGGCGCGACCATCATGGTATCGGAACCGATGAAGGCATCCTTGCCGATGACGGTTTTGTGCTTGTGTACGCCGTTGTAGTTGCAGGTGATGGAGCCGGCGCCCACGTTGACGCCGGAGCCCATGGTCGTGTCGCCGATGTAGGACAGGTGCGGCACCTTGGAGCCCTCGCCGATCGTGGACTTCTTGATCTCCACGTGCGTGCCGGCCTTGGAGCCGTCGAGCATGTGGGTACCCGGGCGCAGGTAGGCGCGCGGGCCGCAGTCGACGCCGTTCTCGATGACGGCTTCGATGGCGATGGTCTCATCGATGATGCAGCCGCTGCCGACGGTGGTGTCGGTGAGACGGCTGTTGGGGCCGAGCTGGCACTCCTCGCCCACGGTGACGTGGCCGATCAGGTGCGTCTGCGGCCACACGACGGTGTCGCGGCCGATGGTGGCGTCGGGGCCGATCCAGGCCTGCGTGGGGTCGATGAAGGTAACGCCCTCGGCCATCCAGTGCTCGTTGATGCGGTCGCGCGCGATGGCGGTGAGCTGCGCGAGCTGGATGCGGCTGTTGACGCCCAGGCCGTCGCGGTAGTCATCGCAGTGGAAGATGGAGACTGCCTGGCCGTGGCCCTTGAGGATCTCGAGCATGTCGGGCAGATAGTACTCGGACTGCGCGTTGTCGTTGCCGATCTCGTCAATGTGCGCGGCGAGCTGCGCGCCGTCGAAGGCGTAGCAGCCGGCGTTGCACTCGAGCAGCGTGGCGGCCTGCTCGGGTGTGCAGTCCTTCTGCTCGATGATGCGTTCGATCTGGCCGTCGGCACCCAGCTTGATGCGGCCGTAGCCGAAGGGGTCGGGCGGGGTCATGGTCATGACGGTGCAGGCGAGCTCGCCGGTGGCGACGGTCTGCGCGAACTTGGCGACGGTGTCGGCGGTGATGAGCGGCAGGTCGCCGTTGAGCACGACGACGGGGCCTTGCGTGATGCCGCAGGCCTCGAGCGCGACCTTCACGGCGTGACCGGTGCCCAGGCGCTCGGTCTGCTCAACGCACTCGACTTTGGTGGCGCTGTTGGCGTAGGCGCCGTCGATCAGGGCGCGCATCTCGTCGGCGTGGCTGACCCCGCCGCCTGCGGATGCCGACCACGACGCGGCTGCAGCCGGCCTTGATGGTGGCGTCGACGATCCACTGGACCATGGGCTTGCCCAGGATCTTGTGCGAAACCTTACAGTGGTTCGACTTCATGCGGGTGCCCTCGCCGGCAGCGAGGATAATTGCGGTTGCGTCCATGTGATCTCCTGTTACGTTATAGAGACGTGCGTTTGGAAACGATACACGGCGCAATATGATACCGCAGGCATATGTTGAGCGCGTAGCGATTGGTTTGCGGCGGTTGAGGCTTGCGCCGCCGGCGTGGCGTTTGCACTGCTTGCGTGCGGCGTTGGCGGTGCTGCGGAGCTGTCGTTTGAGCGAGGAGACGGGGGTGCCCGTGGACAACATGCGTGAGGAGTTTGGCGGCGAGCCCGTCGCGGCATTCTCGATGTCGCATCCGGCTGTGCCGGCACTCTATATAGTGCTGACGCTGGGACTCACCATGTCCTCGATGCAGCCGGTGCTGATTGCGCTGTCACTTGCGGGCGGGCTGGCGTATGGATTTGCGACGCGTGGGGCTGCCCACACGCTGGGCGCACTTCGCCGGCAGCTGCCGGTGATTTTGATTATCGCGCTGGTCAATCCGCTGTTTAGCGCCTCGGGCTCGACGGAACTGTTCCGTATTGGCATGCGCGCGGTGTATCTGGAGAGCATGGTATACGGCCTGTGCATGGGCGGGCTGTTTGTGGCGAGCGTGCTGTGGTTTGAGGCGGCGGCGTCGATGCTCGAATACGACAAGGTGCTTGCGCTTTTGGGCAACGCCGCGCCGGTGATCGCGCTCATGATTTCGATGTGCATGCGGCTTATCCCGCAGTTTTTGCGTCGCGGTCGTACGGTACTGGCGG